>CAMWJV010000024.1 GCA_947174665.1 uncultured Lachnospiraceae bacterium | reverse complement strand
GTCATGTGCTGAAAACCGCCCTCCTCCGTCCTGGGGAAGGACTCCATGATCTGCCGCGCTGCCTCCACACAGGGCTGCATATATTTTTCCTCCCCTGTATACTCCGCCAGAAATGACATCGCCAGATAGGGGGCGGCCGTATTCACATTCAAAGCCGGAAACCCTGTCTCGATCTGCCTGTCATAATATTTTTTCAGCGTTTCCAGACAGCTTTCTCTTTTTTCATAATTGAACAGCTTCCACAGCCCGTACAGTCCCACACCCTGGGTCCACTCCCAGTATTTATATTTGGAGATGTCATCCCCCGCCAGATTATGGCTCTGCATATTCTTCAGAAAGGTGTCATCCGTCTCATAGAGAATGTCTGAAAAGGAATCCACCATCTTTTCTATTTTCCCGGTCACACTGCGGATCAGCTCCTTCTTAGCCCGGCACTGCTCCTCCAGCTCACCTATAAGATTTTTAAGTTCCTCCGGCGTCTTTACCGTATAGTCCGGCTGCCAGTCCGGCTCCTCCACCCTGTGGAAATACCTGGGCGACCAGTCCAGCCACACGGAGGTGATTCCATATCGGTTTGCTCCCGCCACATCCTTTTTCAGGTTATTGCCGATCATAATAATGAAAGGTTTATCAGCATCGCTCAGGCGCATCTTTTCCATAGCAGTGTCAAACATGGATCTGGCAGGCTTCTGCTCCCCCACCACCTCGGATACGATCCACTCCTCAAAACAATAGCCCAGACCGTTCTTTCTATATACATTCTGAAAGGACTCCCACTCGCCGTCCGCCACCAGCGCAATGCGGTAGCCCTCCTCCTTCAGCTGCTTCAGAAGTTCTCCCGCACCCGGGATGAAACCGGCCTCCGTAACAATTCCCCTCTCGTCATATACCTGAGTGCCTTCATCAATAATGGTGTCCCCGCTGTCCGTGAATATTATCAGATTTTTGTTCATAATCCACTTTCACCTCCGCTGCTTATTTCCGCTGCTTACAGTGTAACAGTTCAGCCCGCTCATGAACTGTTACCTTACAATAAAAAGATTACCAGACGCGGGCTGTAATTTCCACGCATCTCTTGCTTTTTCCTATATAAATATTGCATTTTTTGCTTTCCTAATCAGCCGTTTATTTGTCCTTTGCATAGTATTTACCAAATTATAACTCTGATTTTATGCACTTTTTACAATACCAAAAAATTAAAAACGCAAATTTCACATAAAAGTGTTGCTTTTTGAATTCGCAGTTGCTATACTACTGTCACAAGGGAACACATTGGCATTATTTAAATCAACGTTTCCAAAATTTTTTAAGGAGGATTTATTTATGAAGAAAAGACTCATTGCCCTGCTTTTAGCGGGCACAATGGCCCTTTCTATGGCTGCCTGCGGCTCCAATGATAATACGGGCAGCAGCGCACCGTCCGGTTCCGGCGGAGACGTGCAGCAGTCACAGCAGGGCGGCTCCACACCGGAAGGAGCATCACCGGAAGTAACTGCCCCCCCCGTTGAGGTGACGGGTTTTGGCGAAGCACCCATGCTTGCCGATCAGGTATCGGCAGGAACGCTCCCTAAAGTCGAAGACAGACTCCCTGTAGAAGATGATGTTTTTGTAGATCAGGTTGACGCAGCAGGAAACGCACTGGAAATCGGCACCTACGGCGGCGTTATCAACCTTGCCGGCGCAGGCGGCAGCTGGGGCCTGTCCAGACCCGTACTGGAGAGCATCATTCGCTATAATACGGACGGCACCTACTATGCAAACGTCATCAAGAGCTTTGATCACAATGATGATTACACGGTATGGACCTTCAAGCTGAGGGAAGGCATGAAGTGGTCCGACGGCGATGATTTCAATGCGGATGACATTACCTTCTGGTACTATATGTGCCATCTCACCAACTATGATACCAAGAAAAGCTGGGCTTGCCTGAAAGAAACAGTGAACGACGAAGACGCATGGGCAGTCCTGGAAAAGGTTGACGATTACACCGTGACCTGGACCTTTGTGAATCCCAAGTTCCCTGCTGACTTTATTGAGAACGGAGATTTCAAGTGGTGCTGGGCTCCTTCCCACTATCTTATTGACCTGATCCCGGATTCCATCTATGTTGAGAACCCTTATTGGGAAAAGACAGGACTTGACGACGAGACAGTTCTCAAGAACGCACAGGCAAAGGGAATTGACGCAGCCACTGTCAACGACCTTGGCAAGGCAGTCGCTTACTACTGGTGGAATGAGGACGGCATTCCCTGCCTGAACTCCTATACATTGTCCACAAAGGAAGGCAATAATTCCAGAGACGCACAGCTCTGCATCTTAGAGCGCAACCCTTACTTCTGGAAGGTTGATGCACAGGGACAGCAGCTTCCCTACTGCGATGAGATCCACTTTAACGCTACGTCCGAGGACGGTCAGGATCAGCTGATGTTCCGCTCCGGCGAACTCGATGTCCTTGAAGTGGGAATGCAGGATATTGCTTCCCTTCTCTCCGACCTTGGCGATAAGGCACAGCTTCGTTCCTTCGCCAGCACAAACTGGGGTTCCTACCTGATCACCTTTAACTACACCTGCAAGGAAGAAAACTATGCAAACCTGTTTTCCAACAGCGATTTCCGTCAGGCAATCTCCATCTGTGTAGACCGCGAGCAGGTTTCCGGCCTCCTTTCCGAAGGTTTCCTGGAGCCCGGTCAGTGCGCTCCGGCGGAAGGCAACTTCGGCTATGATGCAGAGTGGGAGAAAAAATGGACAGAATATGATGTAGACAAAGCAAAGAGTCTCCTGGAGGGATGCGGCCTTGTAATGGGCAGCGACGGCTTCTATGATTTTGCCGACGGCACGGACTTTGTCCTGACGATCTATACCTACACAGATTCCGGCGCAGATCAGGCATACCCGGTTCTGGAACAGTATTACAATAAGGCAGGCATCAAGTGCGCTACAAAAGATATTGAAGTATCCGCATTCGACCAGGAAATTGACAACAATGACTGGTATGCGGTACTGGGTCCCCACACTGCCATCGGCGGTCTTTCCATGAGATCCAGAGTACAGCCCTTCGTTCCCATCGCACAGTCAGCTGAGTGGTACGGCGATTACGGCACCTACTACGGAACAAACGGCGCTCAGGGCGTAGCTCCCGAAGGCGATATGGCGAAGCTGGTGGAAATCTATGAGAAGTGGAACTCCACTCCCGATTCCGCCGAAAGAGATCAGTACAACCTGGACATCTACAATATCCACAAGGAAAATCTCTGGACCATCGCATACCTGAAGGCGGCAGGCAGCTACTGCCTGATCAACTCCAATGTCAAGAACTATCCGGAGCTCCTGGTATCGGATGACCTGTATCAGTACCAGAACATCGTTCACTACTGGACCCTGTTCAAGGCGGAATAAATTGCCATAAATGGCAATTAGAAGAATGCAAAGCATTCTTCAGCAGCAAGACTGACCTCCGGAGGCGGGGAACCCGGTTCCCCGCCTCCGGTTTCTATTTAAGAAAGGGAGTTTCTAATGGAAGAAAAAAACGTCCCGAAGAAAACCCCGATGAAGGCTGTGGGCGATTTCTTCAAAAAAGACCTCGTCCAATACATAGTGAAACGTCTTCTGATGTTCATTCCCACATTGCTTTTAATCTCGGTTTTGGTTTTCTTCGTTATCCAGCTGCCTCCCGGTGATTATGTGTCCGCCCATATTGCGGCGCTTGCATCGGAAGGAGAATTTGTGGATGCGGATTACGCAGCATCCCTTCGTGCAGATTACGGGCTCGACCTGCCCGTGTATCAGCAGTACTTCAAATGGATCAAAGACATTATCTGGACTCCGACGGATTCCACTTATTACAGACTATATGGCTCACATCACAACTGGAAGTATTCGTTTGCCTACGGGCGGGATGTCTGGGATGTGGTCAATGACCGGCTCGGTCTTACCATTCTGGTCACAGCGATCATTATGATCTTCCAGTACGCAGTATCCCTGCCCATCGCTGTCTATGCCTCCACCCACCAATATTCCGTGGGGGATTACATCTCTTCCATTATAGGATTTCTGGGGGCGGCAATACCGAACTTTATTCTGGCAATCGTGCTGATGTATCTGTCCTATAAATGGACAGGAAACGCAAATGTAGGTTTGTTCTCACAGGAAATGCTGCAAAACGGCGTTCATTTATATAATTTCGGAGAATTCTTAAAGAGAATGATCATCCCCATCATCGTCATCGGCACCAGCGGCACCTGCGGTATCATCCGCTCTGTGCGTGCCCAGATGCTGGATGAGGTTGCCAGACAGTATACCCTGACGGCAAGGGCAAAGGGTGTGCCGGAACGGACCATTATCATGAAATACTGTTTCCGCGCGGCCATCAACCCCACCGTCTCCGGACTGGGCGGCGTTCTCTCAAGCCTGTTTTCCGGCTCCACGGTGACTGCCATGGTGCTGAACATGCAGATTCAGGGACCCGTGCTCTTTAAAGCCCTTCAGGCTCAGGATATGTACCTGGCGGGAGCTATCGTAATGGTTCAGGCAGTTCTAGTGGTCATCGGTGTTCTGTTCTCCGATATCGCATTGGCATTCCTTGACCCGAGAATCCGTTATTCAGGAGGTGGCAGATAATGTGGAAAAAGAAGCAGAATCAGAAAACAAACGAAGATTATTATCTTGCCTCCCAGTGGACACTGATGGGCAGAAAGCTTAAAAAGCACAAGCTGGCAAAGCTTTCCATGCTCATTCTCCTGATCTTATATCTGGGAGCTCTGTTCGCGGATTTTCTGGCACCCTATTCGCTGGACGAATTTGATGCCCTGTACAAGGACAGTGCCCCATCCAAAATCCACTGGACTCATGAGGGAGAATTTATAGGCCCCTTTGTTTACAAGCTTGAAAAGACCATTGACAGGACGGATTTTTCCGTGAAGATCACAGAGGATACCTCTGAGTATTACAAAATTAAATTTTTCGTCCACGGCTCGGAATACAAAATTCTGGGACTGATTCCCTGTGACATCCATCTCTTCGGCGTAAACGGAGGATCGGGCGGCGGAACCGGCGCAAAGGTTATGCTCTTCGGAACTGACTCCCTGGGACGGGATATTTTCTCCCGGATTCTTCTCGGAAGCAGAATCTCCCTGACCATTCCGTTTGCCAGCGCTATCATCAGCTTCTTCCTGGGCGTCACTATCGGTTCCATTTCAGGATACTTTGGCGGAGCAGTAGATATTGTGATCCAAAGAATCATTGAGGTGATCGGCGCCGTTCCTCAGATTCCTCTCTGGATGGCTCTTTCCGCGGCGATACCTCCCGGAATCTCCACCGTAAAGATGTATCTGTACATAACGATTATTCTCTCCTTTATCAACTGGACCGGCATGGCCCGGGTGGTGCGCGGAAAGTTCCTGTCCCTCAAGAATGAGGATTATGTTATGGCGGCAAGGCTCTCCGGCGTATCCACATGGAAGATCATATGGAAGCATCTGGTTCCCGGCTTTATGAGTTATCTTATCGTTTCAATCACTCTCGGCATTCCGGGCTCCATCGTGGGTGAGACGTCCATGTCCTATTTAGGACTGGGCATTAAGTCTCCCGCAACCAGCTGGGGCGTACTGCTCCAGGAGGCAAGCTCCGTCACTGACGTTGCAAGTAATCCTCACAAGCTGATACCGATCATCTTCGTGACGATCGCAGTGCTTGCATTTAACTTCCTCGGCGACGGAATACGTGATGCAGCAGACCCTTACAAGTAAACCTGCTTCCAAATATTGAAATGCCGCTTGCGCGGCGGAATGAGAGGAAAAATGAACAAAGATAATATTCTTGAAGTCAAAGACCTCCATGTTGACATTCATATGACGGAGGGACTTCTGACAGCCGTCCGGGGCGTAAACTTTGAGATGAAAAAGGGCGAAACACTGGGTCTGGTAGGTGAGTCAGGCTGTGGCAAATCCCTGACCTGCAAAGCAATCCTCGGCATCAATGACAAAAAATGCGTGCCCAGCGGACAGATTATGTTTGATTCGGAGGGCTTAGGCAAGGTGGATCTCCTTTCACTGGACCAGAAGGGTCAGGAAATCCGCTCCATCCGGGGCAAGGAAATCTCCATGATCTTCCAGGAGCCCATGGTTGCCTTTTCTCCGATGTATACCATCGGCAACCAGATTAATGAAGCCACACGGCTTCATATCACAAAGGACAAAAAGAAATCCAAAGAAATATCCATGGAAGTGATGCGCAAGGTTGGTATCGCCAATGTGGAAAAGCGTTACAACCAGTATCCCCATGAGTTTTCCGGCGGTATGCTGCAGCGTGCCCTGATTGCCATGGCACTGGTGTGTAATCCGAAAATGCTGATTGCCGACGAGCCCACCACGGCTCTGGACGTGACCATTCAGGCACAGATTCTGGAGCTGATGAAGGAACTCCAAAAGGACTTTAACATGGCAATCCTCTTCATCACCCATGACCTTGGCGTGGTTGCAAAAATGTGCGACAGAGTGGCGGTTATGTATCTCGGCAAAATTGTGGAGAGTGCGGATGCATCGGAGATTTACGCAAATCCCCAGCATCCCTATACAAGAGGTCTGATCGGCTCCGTCCATAAGATCGGCTCCAAGAAGGAGGAGCGACTGTTCTCCATCGAGGGCACGGTTCCTCTTGCCATGAACCTGCCGAAGGCCTGCGGGTTCTATGACCGCTGCGACGTTCGTATCGAAGGACTCTGCAACAGAGCGGAGCCGGAGCTGACCGAAATTGCCCCCGGACACAAAATTGCCTGTTTTAACTGCCCTCACGAGGCCTGCAAGGCCCAGCGGGCAAAAGTGGAGGCTATCCTGAACAAAGAGGAGGCTGGCAAAGAATGAACAAAGACAATATTATGGAAGTCAAGGGACTGCATAAACGTTTTACATCCAAGGGTGTTACGGTAAAGGCTGTAACTGATGTCAGCTTCAGCGTAAAACCCGGTGAGACCATCGGTATCGTAGGCGAATCCGGCTGCGGCAAGACAACGCTGGGCCGCTGTATCGTCCGCGCCTATAACGCTTCCGAGGGCGAAGTTTTCTATCGCACAAAGAGCGGTGAGGAACTGGACTTCCTGAAAGTAGACAAAAAGAAAATGAAAGAGATCCGTAAGGAAATCCAGATGATCTTCCAGGATCCTTACTCCTCTCTTGACCCGAGAATGACTGTTCTCGACATTATCAAGGAGCCGTTAAAGGCCAACTTTCCCAAAATGTCCAAAGACGAGATGGATCAGCGGGCAAAGGCGATGGCGGAGAAGGTGGGCTTAAACCCCATGTACCTGATGCGTTATCCCCACGCCTTTTCCGGAGGGCAGCGCCAGCGTATCGGCATTGCCAGGGCACTGGTGATCGAGCCTCAGATCATCGTCTGTGATGAGGCCGTTTCCGCCCTTGACGTATCCATCCAGGCGCAGGTCATCAACCTGCTGCGGGATCTGCAGAAGGAACTGAAGCTTACCTATCTGTTTATCAGCCATGACCTTTCGGTGGTGGAGCATATTTCAGACAAGGTGGGCGTCATGTATCTGGGCAGGATGGTGGAATTTGCGCCGGCGGAAGACCTGTTTGAAAAGCCCATGCACCCCTATACGGAAGCATTGCTCTCCGCGGTGCCTGTGGCGGATCCCACCATTCAGATGGATCGTATCCCTTTGAAGGGTGAAATTCCTAACCCTGCCAACCCGCCAAGCGGCTGTTATTTCCATGAGAGATGCCGTTACTGCATCGATAAATGCAAGACAGACTCGCCGGAGCTCGCGGAGATGCCTGACGGACGCCTCTGCGCATGCCACAGGGCAAAGGAACTGAATCTGCGCGGCTTTACCTATGACGAGAACGCAAAGACACAATCCCCGGCTGACTAAAGCCGGAACGGATAAGCACACAGAAATGACGCATGATGCCGAATTCAGCATCATGCGTCACTTTTTCATTTCTCTGCTGCCTGCTTCTGCCGGTTTGGGCTAATACACGGCAATCTCCTTGATCAGAAATTCATTCCCCCGCGCCAGATAAGTATGCTCGCTGCCGCAGTGAGGGCAGATTTTCGCATACTGCACCGTAGAGTACTCCTTCCCGCATTCCTCGCAGAAGGAAACCGCGTCGATCTGCTCTATCAAAAGTTCAGCCTCTTCCATGACAGCTTCCTTTTTTCTGGCCCAGTTCCAGCAGTCAATCAGATACTCGTGCACGATACCCGACACTTCCCCGATCTGCAGTGTCACGGACGCTATTTTCTCCACGGCGTTTTCCTCCGCCACCTGCTTTACATCCTTCACTACATAGAACACTACTCCAAGCTCATGCATGTCACTTTCCTCTTTCTGTTCAGCTCTTCTTGTGAGTCACGATCTTCACCGCGCGCTTCAGCTGATAAGGGATGATCGCCTTGAATTTGTCTTCTGCTGTCACCATGGTGGTGCACTCCGGCCTGTCACGATGCAGAGTGATAGCGTCAAATTCGCACTTTGTGGTACACACGCCGCAGCCGATGCATTTGTTCTCGTCCACAACGGTAGCGCCGCAGCCTAAGCAGCGGGCGGTCTCCTTTTTCACCTGCTCCTCGGTCAGGGTCAGATGGGCATCCCGGAAAGATTTCTCCGGTATGGAGGAATCCAGCCCTTCGATCTGGCGGGAAGAATTGTCATAGCTTTCCACCCGGATATTGTCCTTGTCCAGTTCGTTGAACTCCCATTTATTGCGCCCGATGGTCATGTGTCCATTATGTACATAGCGATGCAGGGACTCCGATGCATAATGCCCTGCTGCAATGGCGTCAATGGCGAACTTCGGTCCGGTGTATACATCTCCGCCCACGAAGATATCCGGCTGGCCTGTCTGGAAGGTAAGCTTATCCGCCACAATGGCAGGTCCGTTGAACTCCACCTTCTCATCCTTAAGCAGATCACCCCATACGGTCTTCTGGCCGATGGCAAAGATAATACGGTCACACTCTATGGTAATGGTATCATTCTCGTCGTAACTGGGGGCAAATCTGCCCTCTGCATTGAAGACGGAGAGACATTTCTTGAATACAATTCCCTTCACCTTTCCGTCCTCGGTCAGAACCTCCTTAGGTCCCCAGCCGTTTTTGATGGTTACACCGTCTTCCAAAGCCTCTCTGACTTCCTCTGCAGACGCAGGCATCTCCTTTTCTGATTCCAGACAGAGCATGGTCACTTCAGATGCCCCGCTTCTTGCGCTTACTCTGGAGGCATCGATTGCCACATTTCCGCCGCCTACTACCACCACTTTTCCGGTGTAGGAGGTATTGCCTGTATTTGCCTCATGCAGATATTCAATGGCCGTCATGGTGCCTTCCGCCTCGTCTCCCGCCACGCCGGGTCTGCGACCTGCGCTGCAGCCGATGGCAATATAAAATGCCTTATATCCCTGTTCACGCAGCTGCTTCAGTGTGATATCTTTCCCAACCTCAACGCCGGTCTTGATCTCCACGCCCATTTCCCGCATAATGTCGATCTCAGCTTCTATAACATTCTTCTCCAACTTATAGGAGGGAATTCCGTACTGCAGCATTCCGCCCGGCTTTTCATTCTTCTCAAAGACAGTAGGACGATAGCCTCTCTCCGCCAGATAGAATGCCGCGCTCAAACCTGCGGGCCCGCCTCCGATGATGGCAATCTTATCATCGAAATGATCCATATGGATGCTGGCAGGAATCACCACAGGAGGAATGTAGCGGGTCTCCGCCTTCAGATCCTGCTCCGCAATAAATTTCTTCACGGCATCGATGGCCACTGCCTCGTCGATGGTTCCTCTGGTACATGCATCCTCGCAGCGCCTGTTGCAGATGCGTCCGCAGACAGCCGGGAAAGGATTCTGCTTTTTGATCAGCGCAAGGGCTTCCTTATATTTCCCCTGAGATGCTTTTTTCAAATAACCCTGTACGGCAATATGCGCCGGGCAAGCTGTCTTACAAGGTGCAGTACCTGTCTTGTGGCTGTTGATACGGTTGTTATCCCGGTAATCCGGATCCCATTTGTCCTTACCCCATTTGGTCGCATCAGGAAGTTCCTGCTTGGGATACTGTACTTCTTTGCCGTCCTTGGTGCACAGCTTCTGTCCCAGCCTGGTAGCGCCTGCCGGGCAGTACTCTACGCAGCGCCCGCAGGCCACACACTTTTCCTTGTCCACATGGGCAACATAGGCGGAACGGGACATGTTGGGTGTATTGAAAAGCTGGGAGGTGCGCAGGGCATTACAGATATTTACGTTACAGTTACAGATACCGAAAATCTTGTTCTCGCCGTCGATATTGGTAATCTGGTGTACGAAGCCGTTCTCCTCCGCTCTCTGCAGGATTGCCATGGCCTCTTCATAGGTGATGTCATGACCCTTGCCTGTCTCACGGCAGTAATCCGCAAAATCACCCACGCCGATGCACCAGCCGAAATCATCATCCGCAACACCCTCGCCCAGCACCTTGCGGGAAGCACGGCAGGAGCAGCGGCCTACGCCGATATGGCCCTCGTATTTTTTCAGCCAGTAGGAGATATGCTCCAGATCCACAGACTGATTCTCCATGGAAATTGCTTTTTCCACCGGGATCACATGCATACCAATACCGGCGCCTCCGGGAGGCACCATCTGAGTAACGCCCGCCAGGGGAATAAAGGTCATGCGCTCAAAGAAGGAAGCCACATCCGGATGATCCCGAAGCCTGGGATTGCTTCTGTCTGGAAGCTCCTCCATATTGAACAGCTCCGCAGAGCCCGGCACAAACATAGGAAGAACATATCTGCGCTCCGTCTGCTCATGAGTGCGCCCGTTGTGGTCGTAATGATAACCGTAATCATATTCCAGCAGGCCTATGTAACTCATCTCGTCCAGAAGCTTCTGAAATTTCTCCTCCCCGGCCTTGTCGATTTTGCACAATTTGCACATTTCAGGGAAGGTGTAGGGCGTCCTTTTCTTCATGGCGAGGCCTACCTCCGCCATCTCCTCTGTGATGATCTCCGCAAGTCCCCAGTACTCCGGATCCTCCACCTTCACACCACCGATCATGTGAGCCGCCACGTCCGTGATCTTCTTGCCCAGAGCGATGATCTTCTTGCTGGGCTCCTTGTCGTGCTTGTGATTCGCCGGCCATCTGTTGTACTGCTCCATATCAAATGCCATTGTTTTCCTCCTTGTTGTTTGTTATATGTTATTGCTGTTACTTTTTGTTTATTGGAATCCGGACTGATCCCCCCACTGTCATAGTCATATTCCCCTTAAAGTGCAGTTCCCGCAGTCCTTCCACCTCATCGCAGACTTTCTGCAGACTGCAGGCATTGCAGTCCATGACCACATTCTTCAGTATATGGTCAATTGTCTTTGTGATCCTCTCCGCCTCTTTTGCATATGCTTCCAAAGCATTATAATCAAACTCGCGAAGTGTCACATAATAAATATGAACCGCCTCAACGGCAGTATTCCTGTGGAAAGCAGAAAGCATCCCATTTCCTGCCTTTGTAAAGTCCAGCCCTTTTCTCAGAGCCTCTTTCCCAATCCGGACACACTCTTTCTGCCCGGATGTTGATACCCGCATCATAAAGCCCTCCGGGTAAAAGTGGTATCTGGTATACTCCAGGGCGCGGACGGCGCTGTACAATGCCTGTCCTTCCCCCAGCATTTCCTCACGGACGCGCACCAGCGCAACACGGGCATAAGGTACATCCTTCCTGATCTGCGGAAGATCCTCTCCCAATAAAGTAATGCCATCCGCGGAAACCAGCTTATCATCCGCAGTGATAACAGTACAGCCAATGGCCGGAAGTCCCTCGCCCCCCAGTTCATACGCCATATCGCTTCGCAAAATCATGCTCCGGTCAGACACCTGGGGCCACGCAGTCCCGCCCACAGGCAGTATGCGGCTGTCCGCCGCATCCAGAATATCCTGCATTTTGCAGATTATCTCGTCATACAGTTTCATATGCTTACAAATGTTTATCTCTTTTTACTTTATCGTAATGCTTCTCAAACAGCGGTGCCAGCTTCGCCATGAGCTTCATGTCCAGATTGAAAAAATATACAAGAAAAGTTAACACGAACAGACTGACTGCCACAATCATTATAATCAACACTATCTTTAAAAATAACGCCATATCATATCCTCCGTTCACTTCTGTGCCGCTTTCCGGCAATCAAAAGTCACTTCGCCTTCTGCCTTGCAAATTCCGCTGCCCCCAGCGCTCCCATCAGCTGGGGATCGATGGGCAGTTCGATAACCTTCAGATTCAGAACCTTCTCAATGGCCGCTTTCAGCCCTTCGTTCTTCGCACATCCACCGGTAAGGGCAATGCTGTCCACGGCTCCCGCCTTCTTGGACATAACAAAGCATCTTTTCGCCACAGAAAGCTCAATACCTGCGGCAATCTCCTCCATTGGCTTTCCCTCTCCCACCAGCGAGATCACCTCCGACTCCGCGAACACGGTACATTGGGAGGTAATAGGGATGACATTCTTCGCCTTTAAGGACAATCCTGAAAATTCTGTCAGATCCATCTCAAAGGCTCTTGCCATGGCCTCGAAGAACCGCCCGGTTCCTGCAGCGCATTTATCGTTCATGGCAAAATTCAGTACCGTCCCGTCCGTATCCACGGCAATACCCTTCACATCCTGGCCCCCGATATCAATGATCGCCTTGACCTTTGGATCCGCCACATGAACACCCATGGCATGGCAGCTGATCTCCGAAATATTCTCATCCGCAAAGGGCACCTTGTTGCGTCCATAGCCCGTACCCACAAGATAATCCAGCTCCTCCGGACTGTTCAGCCCGGGAACCTGTTCAACAGCCTGCTTTAAAGCATCCTCCGCGCTCAGCACGGAATTGATCCGGCTGCGGATCGTGACATCCGCCACCATCTTTCCGTTTTCATCGAGAATCACACATTTCGTGTATGTACTCCCCGAATCACATCCACCATAATATTTCATATTCCTCTCCTATCTCTCAATTCGTTTCGTTATGTTCTTCCGCTGGGAACTCCTCTGTTACCTGCATTTTCCCTGTGAATTGATGCAATCCCGGAAGAATCCGCCTGCGGATTCTTCCGGGCGAAGAAGCTCTGCTTTTCAGAGCGTGAAATCACTTAGCGAGGTACCATGCCGCCCCCGGTGGCACAAACAATCCGTGAGAAAAACGCTGCCTTTGCGTTTTTCAGTGTGAGACTTAGAATTTCTTAGGCGGCGCCTTTTGGCGCCTTAGAAATTCTTTGCACACTTTTACCAGGAATGCTCATCCGAGATCACTTCCAGCGTAGGATCAATTGGCTCTTCACGGAATACCGTCCTCATGTAACGGTTCACCTGATCTCTGATCTCCTGTCTGGATATCACCCGCGGGTCAAAAAGGTCATGCTGCACCCAGATCAGATGAATCCCCTTCTCCCTGGCCTTTTCCTCAAACTGTCCGTGCATGCCGTCCAGCGCCTTGCAGCTGATATGCTCCCAGAGAATTACCGTATCCGCCCTGAACTCCTCACAGAACTCCCAGAGTTCGTCCAGCAGCACCTTATAGCCTCCATGCGTCCGGTTACGCATGATCATGTTTTCCGTCAGCCACGCCATATCGTAAATGGCCTGTTCCTTATCATCCTCCGAAAGAACTTTGGTAGACACCATGGAAAGCATATCGGTAAGGGGCAGGATTCCCCAGCAGTTCTGCAGCCATATCAGAAAGTCGAAATAGAAATGGGACTGCACTCCCCAGATGATGGCCCTGTGGCGGTATTCCTTCACCACTTTTGTCTTATTTTTATAAGCCTTTTCCGCAATGGCGGAGATCTTTCTGTCGGCATCCACAAACTCCTGCATCTTGCCGCAGATTGCCATATAATTGGTCTCCGTATAAAGAGCCAGATTAGACCCGAAAACCTGGGGGTAATCGGTCTTATTCATCTCCAGCCACTCCATCCGGTGGCGGGTGGACTCATTTACCCGCTTTGCGCACTCGAAATAATAATCCCAATCCCACTTCTCTCCCGTATGCTTTTCGATAAACGCAATGGCATTGCGGATTTCCTGGGCTGCATACTCCTGCACATCCTCCTCTCTGTGTCTGAGAGGCGCTGCGAGCTGGAAACAGGGAATCCCGTCCTCCAGCTCCAGACGCTTGGAGATGATTCCATTCCCCATCAAAGAGCCGTCGCAGGTGGTATTGCACTGGATTGCACAGGCACCCAGCACCGGAAAATCGTCCTCAATGGACACACCCGCCTCCGCCTCCGGCATAGGGCAGACATCTCCCGGCAAACCGAATTCCTGCGCCACGTCGATGTAGTGACAGGCCGCATACTGGTTCAAAAGCACGGAGACATAGACGGAGGGAGTCTCCCGGCTGAGACATTTAAGCGTGGGAAAGCCCATCATCACCGCCGTCATCTCGTTCTCGTCCACCAGCACCACCTTTTTGGAGAACTTCCTGTTGTTTCCGATCCTCCTGTCCCCCTTGAACAGATTATCCAGAAGCTTCGCCACATCCTCCATGACCAGATCAAATTCCGTATGGGCGATGCGAAGCTGAGGACCCCTGAGCCCCTGAGTATGGCGATCCACCATCATGGGCGCGGCAAGGTAATTCGCCATCCACCGATAGCGGAAAAATGCTTTGATATTCCGCGGCTTCACAATGAATTTAGTCAGGATTCCCATGATGTGAACCCATCTGGCATAATCATAAAAGGTATCCTTTACGCCCCGCCATTCCCGACGTCTTCTCACCTTCCCGTCTGTATAAAAGCTTCCCAGACTCTCACTTCCCCATTCTTTTCCCACTATCTGCCACCTCCCTGGATTTTTTTCAGTTCAACGCTTTCCACGAAGGCCTGCACACGGGTACGCAGCTGGCCGGAATTTCCCACTGCGTAAGGTCTGTCCACAGACAGCACCGGATAATGATAATCCTCCCGCAGGACATGGGTTCCCACCATACGCTCATAAGCCCATGGGTCACAGAATTTCATCTGCTGATAGATAATGCCGTCGGCGTGGTATTCCTTCGCCAGTCTGTCTATGTAGCTGCGCCTCTCCTGTATCTTGTCCTGATTCATATATCTGGCACACTGCCCCCTGTACATATACTGACGGCAGATCTGCGTCAGCGCATCCTCCTCATCCGTAAGCTCTATCCTGTCCCTTCCGGGAAAAGAACCGTAGCAGAAACGGTCGGCGCACACATATGCTCCGCATTCCTCGATCAGCCTCACCAGGTCCACATCGTCCACCTCGGAGCCCACCAGCACTACCCTGATCCGACAGGGATTCTTCTCGTCGGGTTTTCTGGTCTCCAGCTCCTTCAGTGTCTCCTCCAGTCTGCCTATGAGCAGATCTTTTGGCGCAACATAGGTGGCCATGGTCAGAATATGAAATTCATATCCGGTAATCCTGGGATTTTCCTCCCTGCGGTACGCTCCGATCTGCCGGATCAATTCACAGACTCGGTTATGCTCTTCCACGGCTCTGCGAATCGCTCCATCCGAAATATCAATTCCGAATTTCTCCTGCAGTGGCTTCAGGATATGATTCCTGCACTGCAGCGTATAGAGATTCAGCCCGTTGTCATCTGCTTTCATGGGAATCTCCATATATTCATAAAAATAGTCCTTCTTATCCACTGTTTTCAGCAGCTCCATGTTCTCCACGCAGCGGTTGAGCATGGAACAGCCGTCCGGAGTGATCAGGCAGTCCGTAAACTGATAGCCGCCCTCCATGGCGCGCTCCAGAAGTGCCCTTGTGTATTCGCACAGAAAACTGGTCATATAATAGGTAGCCATATCCATGGATCCTGTGCGAGGGGCACGCAGACGCACGGAAAACGTTCCCGGCAGATTCAAAAGCGGCTCCGGAATATTTTCGCAGACTGTGGCGATACATTTTCGACCATCCGCCTGAGCCTGCCTGACTAATTCATTGTTCGCATCCTCCAGAAGCTTTTCAAAATAATACAGATGCTTTAAATCCTTCACTTTAACCTCCTGATCTTCTACATAACATGCCCTTGCGACAGTATCCCGATGTTCTTCAAAGCCTCTCTTGTCCCCTGTACAATAGCCGCATCCTCCGAAAGATAGAAGACATTCTCCCCCTTCAGGTCAAACTCCGCCAGAGAAGCATCCGAAGGAATATATGCCAGCACGGGAAGTTCCCCTGTATCCAGAAAGGCTTTCACCTCCGGAGAGGGCAGGCGGTTAGCAATGACTCCAATTTGTTCATACATGACCAGCTCATCCGCCACCTTCCTGATGGTCCGGATTACCTGTGTCCCTTTTCTGCTGGAATCCGTGATCAACAGCAAATGCGTAACCTTCTCCATGACCCGCCTGTTGATCTGTTCAATACCGGCTTCCCCATCGATGACCACATAGTCAAAATTCTCCGACAAAATACTGATCACTTCCTTGAGATAAGAATTGATCTTGCAATAACAGCCTGCAGATTCGGGGCGGCCGATGGCGATGAAACTGAACCCTTCCAGCTCCGTAAGCGCATCATAAATACGGTATCTGGCCTCACCCAGCAGTTCAATAGCGCTTTTGGTGTCTCCATCCTCCGCCGCCGAAACCACCGCTTTACGTATGTCATCCACCGTGGTCTGTACCTCAATTCCCAGCGCGGTGGACAGCCCCACGGCAGGGTCTGCGTCAATAGCCAGAATCCGTTTATTCGGACAGGTTTCCGCCAGAAGCCGTACGATCGTTGCCGCTATGGATGTCTTTCCAACACCGCCTTTGCCTGCCACCGCCAGAATCTTTGTCTTTTGCTGTTCCAAGGATTTCACTCCCTCCCTTTCCGGTAAACTTCTCCCTTACTCCATCCAGGCTCTCGCCTGCCTCACAATCCAGTCCGCCAGCGCTTCGATTCCCTCTCCCGTCTTCGCTGAGATGTAAAGAATTTCTATGTTCGGATTACGGCGCTTTGCGTACTCCGCTACCTTCTCCCTGTCAAAATCAAAATAGGGCAGCACATCCATCTTGTTCACAACCAGCAAATCGCATTTTTCATACATCAGAGGATATTTGAGCGGCTTGTCATCCCCCTCCGGCACAGAGAGGATTGTCATATTTTTCACCGCGCCGGTATCAAATTCCGCCGGGCATACCAGATTTCCCACATTTTCCAGCACGATCAGCTCTGCATCCTCCAGACCGAACTCGTATAATCCCTGCCTGGTCATATCCGCATCCAGATGACACATACCACCCGTATGGATCTGAATGGACTTTATGCCTGCTGCCAGCATCTTCTCCGCATCCACCGCAGAATCGATATCTGCCTCCATCACGCCCATCTTGATCTTCCCCTCCAGCGCACGGGCCAGCGCCAGCAGAGTAGTTGTTTTTCCGGAACCCGGAGAAGACATCAGATTCAGTAGAAAAACTTTCTTTTCCTTCAACTCCTCCCGCAGTCTTGCAGCATCCTTATCGTTATTCTCAAAAATACTTCTCTTTACTTCAATCACCCGTACATTGCCGTCCATATCTTTAACCTCCGTCCATATATCTATTTTCTTATATATTTCTTTTCTTGTAAATTGACAGATTTGACAAAATTCTGTCGACCGTCTGTTACTTTCGCCCTTGCGGCGAGGCATGTATTGCTTTTTCTCCTGCTGTCATATATAATTTATTGTAACTGTTCAGAGCCAACCTCGAAAACACTACGTGTTTCCTCGGTGTTTGGCTCTCGCCAAATAAATTCTTCCGAAAATGTGCGATTGAATACAAGCATTCATCGCACATTTCAGACGAATTTGCCTGGCTCTGAACAGTTACAATTCATTACAGGAGGAAATGCCATGCTGGTTGACAATACATTAATTTACGTCCAGAAATACAGGATAGAAATCGGGCGTCCCGAAAGCAGTCTGTATTATGACTTCGACTATGACGAGCGCTCTTATTCCATCAACATGGAATTCCAGCATTTTCACCAGTTTTATGAAATCTGTGTCTTTCTGGACGAAAGTGCAGGCCACTTAATCGACGGTGTCTGGTATGACATGCGGTGCTGTGACATTGTGGCGCTGCGGCCCTCCCTGCTTCACAAGACCGTTTATCCGGAAGGGGCGCCAAACAAGCGTCTGATCATTCAGTTTTCCATACCTCCTATGGTTTCCGCTCTTGAAGGCTATATGAAATATATTTACAGCATTTTTGAGGAACCCGTTCCCATCTACCGTTTTGAAGAGCCTTATAAAAAGGCGGTGCTGGAAAAACTGAATGATATTTACTATCTTTCACAGAGTTCAAACGAACTGAAGGAACTGTTTATCCACAACAAATTCCTTGAATTTTTAAGTCTGATCTACCTGTACAGAGATAAAAACGTCTATTCCAACCATGCTGACTTTGACAATATCACCAACAAGGTCTACAGCATTACCGCATACATACACGGCCACTTTACAGAAAATATTTCGCTGGATTCCATCTCGCGGGAATTTTTTATCAGCAGCTGCTATCTGTCTCATCAGTTTAAGCGGATCACCGGCTTTACTCTGACGGATTATGTGCAGCTGACCCGGGTGAGAAACGCTCAGACCCTGCTTCTGTCCACGGATAACTCCATCGCTGACATTGCCTTTCAGTGCGGGTTTTCCAGCTTTTCCCAATTCAACAGAGCTTTCAACAAATTTATGCACCAGGCTCCTTCCACATTCCGAAAGAGCACAAAAATAGCTACTGTCCAGTCTCTGGTTTCACAGTAGCATACGTCAGAAAGGTACGGTTATACATAATGAGCTTACTTACACTGTTTATCACTGCTGTGGGATTGTCCATGGATGCCTTTGCCGTTTCCGTCTGCAAGGGCCTCGCCATGAAAAAGCTTTCCTGGAAAAAGGCACTCATCATCGGTCTCTGGTTCGGAGGCTTTCAGGCGCTGATGCCCACAATCGGCTTTGTTTTGGGCACACGTTTTGAGCGTTACGTCACAACTATCGATCACTGGATTGCCTTTGTACTGCTGGCACTTATCGGCATCAGCATGATAAAAGAGGCGCTGTCCAAAGAAGAGGAAAAGGCAAATGACTCCGTGGATGTGAAGACCATGCTCCTGCTCGCCGTAGCCACAAGCATCGACGCCCTTGCCGTCGGCATCACCTACGCATTCCTGCAGGTCAGCATCGTCCCTGCCGTATCCTTCATCGGTGTCATCACCTTTTTCCTGTCCGTTATCGGTGTGAAAATCGGAAATGTATTCGGTCTGAAATACAAGGCCAGGGCAGAGATTTTCGGCGGTGTCATCCTTATCCTCATGGGACTGAAAATACTGCTGGAGCACCTTGGGCTGCTGAATCTGCCGGTTTGACTGAATCAGTCGACCTTTCGCTATCCCACTTAGCGAAATCCTTTTGAGCTTAGTGATTTCCTTCACGCTAACCTCCGCAGCTCTGTGTAGGCCAGCAGCAGCGGACCCACGCCCTTGGCATCATTCTCCACTATAGGCTCGGACATATAATATTCAAAGCTTCCGTCTCTCCGGGGGTTGTCCTCCGGCCCGAGTCCCGCCACAAGGCAGATTCCTCCCAGATTCAGGGAGCCATCCGTCTCCTTCAGATACCTGTCGCAGATACCGTTGAACACTCTGATGCCTTCCTCGCGATAGCTCTCAGGCAGAAATCCCAGACGCACTCCTTTCAACAGCGAGTAAGCCATGATGGCACTTCCGCTGGTCTCCAGATAATTCGGCTCCCTGCCTGCAAGCGCCGGAAGCTGATACCACATGCCGCTCTCGTCCTGGAACTTCAGCATATCCTCTATCAGCTGTACAAAGACCTTCTTCAGGTTCTCATATTCCGCTCTGTATTCTTCTCCCGGCTCACACTTTGCAAGGGTGTCCAGCAGCGCCATGGAATACCAGCCTAACGACCGCAGCCAGAAGTTTTGGGACAGTCCCGTCTCCTTATCGCACCAGAATACCTTTTTGGAGGCGTCATAGCCATGATAATAGAGCCCGGTCTTCTCATCCCGCATATATTTTACCACATTGGCAAACTGCCCGAATATATCTCCGTAATTCTTCCTGTTGTTAAACTTCGTCTCATACTCCATGTAGAAAGGTTGTCCCATATACATGCCGTCCAGCCATACCTGGTTGGGGTAAATCTTTTTATGCCAGAAATTCCCCTCCTCTGTCCGTGGCTGGTTTTGTACCTGACCATAGATCAGTTCAATAGCTCTGCGGTACTTTTCCTTTCCGTTCAGTTCATACAGCGCAAACAGCGTCTTCCCGGCATTTACATTATCAATGTTATAATCCTCAGGGTCATAGCCGGTGATAGAACCGTCTTCGCTCACGCGATGGTCGATGAAAGCGTCGGCAAACTCATAATATTTCTTTTCTCCGGTGGCGTGGTAGGTCTCCAGCAGGGCAAGGATCATACAGCCGTCAATATAATTCCAGCCGCCTGCCTTTCCGGCCAGCGCCTTCTCGATATTCCACACCGGAACATCCAGGGTACTCTTCTCAATCAATTCATCGATGTATCTCTCAAAAATGGGCATCTGCATGGGCGCTTATTCCTCCGTAACCATATACTGGCCGCCATCCGTTCTCTTTCGGCTTAAAATCATTTTACCCTGTTTCCGCCCTCCCGTCAACCGTCCTTTCTATCACTTCTCAGTAAATGGTTACGGTAAGTTACTTTTCACCGGCTGATGATTGATACGTTTCAGGCAATCATAATTCCTGAGTGGACACGCTTTCGCTCGGGATGAACAACGTAACAGTTCTAAGCTCAACAAAACCTCGCTAAGAACTGACGTGTTCATACGGTCCACTCCGAAACAATGATTACCTGAAACTTAAAACTGACATGGGTGTGAAAAGTAACTTACCGTTCTGCTTCCTTCGTATAGTACTGCGCCTGGGCATTCCACAGCTCTAAATATTTTCCGCCTGTGTCGGCCAGAAGCTCCGCGTGAGTGCCCACCTGTACGATGGTGCCTCTGTCGAAGACGGCAATCTTGTCACAGAAGCGGCAGGAAGACAGACGATGACTGATATAGATTGCCGTCTTATCTCCCACGATCTCATCGAATTTAGCGTATATCTCCGCCTCCGCTATGGGATCCAGGGCCGCCGTTGGCTCATCCAGAATAATAAACGGAGCATCCCTGTAGAGTGCCCGTGCAAGGGCTACCTTCTGAGCCTCACCCCCGGACAGGTTCACACCGTCCTCATCAAAGTCCTTGTAGAGCGGTGTTTCCAGACCTTTCGGCATCTGCCCGTAGCGCTCCCCGAAGCCGGCTTCCTCCAGAAGCCGCTCCGCCTTCACCGAGTCCCAGACAGCGGCGGAAGACACATTGTTGCCCAGAGGCAGGGACAGAAGAGTGTAGTCCTGGAATACCACCGAGAACAGGTTCAGGTACTGCCGATAGTCATACTTGCGGATATTAAAGTCATTCATGTAGATCTCGCCCTCCGACGGATCATACAGACGGCAGAGAAGCTTTATAAACGTTGTTTTCCCGCTTCCGTTCTCGCCAACCACCGCCAGCCGCTCCCCCACCTTCAGTTTCAGGCTGATATTTTTCAGAGCATAGTTTTCCTGTCCCGCATAGCGGAAGCTCACATCCTTAAATGAAATATCAAACCTTTTGTCGCTTCGCTTTTCCACTGCCAGGCTTCCCTGATACATATCATTTTTGATGTCAAAATAGTCCAGATAAATCCGGAGAAAGGGCTCATTGGCACGGACCTCGCCGAAAAACTGGAACAGATTGCCGATATTTTCCGTCAGCCACCCCAGACAGCCCACATACTTGATGACGCTTCCCACCGGAAACACCCCAAGGGTGCAATAATAGCAGATAATGAGATAGGAACACAGTCCTGACAGCCGGCTGAGAAGAGTACCGGGCATGCCGCGGATAATAAGCCCGTTGCACACCCTTGAAAACACTTCATAGTGTCTGCGGACTGCCATGTCATGGATTCGGCTGATCAGTGTCTGCTGCCGGTAAATGCGGTTATCCATGCCCTCCGCATCATAATAACCCTGGGACAGGCGGTTTTCCTCCAGCATCTCATTGCCTAGTTCCATATTTGCTTCCGCTGCTTTCCTGCTGTTCCAGGAGTTGAAAATAACTTTTAATACCAGGCAGACTGCCAGAGCAGCAAACAGCAGATACACCGCCGGGCGGAAGGGCGCCCTTGCCGCCAGTACAAACATTTCCCCCAGAAACACCAGCGCAAACAGCACATTCACAAGAGACTGTACAAATGTCTTAATGTCGTCTGCCATGTGCATTACTCCGTAACCGTTAATTTGAGCATTTTCTATGATCTTCCGCCTGTGCTGGCGGATGTCCGGGTTTTCCAGCTTGTCATAGTCCAATGACAGAGTCTTGCGGTTCAGGGCCGCCGCCTCATTATCCTTCAGTATCCTCTCCTGAGTATCGGCCGCCCTCTTCAGAACAGCTCCCCCGATACGCACGAAGAAATTGCCGAAAAGCGTAATAGCCGCCAACAGATAAATTTCCCCGGCTCCTCTCTTTTCGTACATGGCGGACACAATCTCGGAGGACATCCACAGATTGAAATAGGGTGAAATCTTTTCAAATAGGATTTCCAGAAAGCATATAGGAAAATACTTCGGGTTGTTGGCGCTGTACATCCGAAACGCCTTTTTTGTCACGCTCTCAGCCATTGTTCCTCTCCTCCTCATAATATTTGCTCTGTACTCCGAACATTTCGGCGTATCTGCCTTTCTGTTCCATCAGCTCCTGGTGGGTTCCGCTTTCCCGGATCACACCCTCCTCCAGAAGCACGATCCTGTCGCAAAAACGGGTGGAGGCAAAACGATGCGAAATGTAAACGGAGGTTTTCCCCCTGGTCAGAGAGCGGTATTCCAGGTACAGTCTGTTCTCTGCTATGGGGTCCAGGGCCGCCGTGGGCTCATCCAGAATGAGGATTGCTCCTTCCTTGTAGATGGCACGGGCCAGAACCAGCTTCTGCATCTCCCCTCCCGAAAGGTCAACGCCATCGTCATAAATACCTTTCATAAGATGAGTGTCCATACCCTTTTGCAGCCCCTCTATTTTCTCCCAGATACCGGCTTTCCGCATGGCTGCCGCTGCGTCTTCTCTGGCCGTGGGGCGCTCAAGGTCAAAGCTTGCCACAAACTCAAACACCGTAAAGGCAACAGCGTGAACTGTCTGGAATACGGCGGAAATCATAGAGTAGTATTCCTCTATATTGTACTCCCCGATATTTCTGCCGCCCACCAGAATTTCTCCCCGGGATGGCGTATACAGACCGCAGAGAAGCTTCACCAGAGTGGTTTTCCCGGCCCCGTTCAGCCCCACCAGGGCAAGACTTTCCCCCGGCTCCAGCGTCAATGTGATACCTTTCAGTGTGTAATCCTCCGCCCCGTCATATTTGTACCACACATCCCGCAGTTCAATTTTCACGGGAGCAGCGGGAAGACTGCTGCCGTGTCCATGATTCAGCCTGCAGGGATAGCCGAAAAAGTCACGGTAATAGGCCACCTTGTCGGCGCGGGTGCTGAGTTTTGCCACATCCCCGATGATTCCCTGCATAAATCCGGCAACGCTCCCTGTAATGCCGAAATAAAAGACAAACTCACCCACTGTCAGCCCGCCTCCCAGCAGGAGTCCGATCAAAACCAGGTACGCGGTGCCGTTCTGCAGGACGGTCATCACTCCGGCAAGGACGGATGCCCAAAGTCCCCGCAGACTGCATTTCTTGTCCCAGGCAAGCAGATACGCCTGATAGTCCCGCATCATCTTTTCTATCCAGTCCTCCAGCCCATAGAGCTTAATGTCCTTAGCCGCCTGAAAATTGTCGGAGAGTCCCGCCAGGTAATCCTGCTTCCTCTCCTCCTTCTCCCATTTTTTCTTGTTTTTCTCAAAGTAAACCGGCTGCCATCTGGTAGTAAAATAAGACAACAGGGACGCTGCCGCCGTCACCCCCAGGATAACGGGATTCAACACCATCAGAAGAGAAGCGTATACCCCGATTCCCAGAAGGTGTGTCAGCGTCTCCTCCATATCCTTCCGCACAAACTCCATGGCACACTGCCCGTAATTTGCATCTCTGTGAGCATAGCCGAAGATTTCCTTATAGTCCTGACGCTCCGTATTTTCATAATCTGTCCGGTAGGATGCCTCCTCTCCTATTTTCCCCTGGTAAACCAATGTGGGATAATAGACCCGCGCAAAGCATCGCACGTTCAGAAAAGTGTACAGGATATCCAGTGCTGCCGCCAGAAACAGGAACAGCGCCGTCAGGATCGCCAGTTCGCCAAATGCCTTTCCCTCCCCGATCCGGTCGATCAGCGCTTTGGAAAAGACGGAATCCACCAGCGGTTGAATCACCGCCACCGGAACCACCGCAAAGGTAAGGATCACCAGCCTCCTGTCCAGTCTCCACAGTTTTCCCATGGCCCATGCCAGACTGCTTACTCTGGAATACTTCCGCTTTTTCTCAGACTTATTTTTCTGAACGCCTTTCATATAAGCACCATGCCCCTTCCTGTTTCAAAGTAAGGACATTGTAACACAGGAGAATATAAAAAGAAAAATCTGATGTAAAATGTTAAAAAATTGATGTGAACTGCAGAAAAATAGCATCCCAAACCCTGAGAAAGTTTAGATGCTATTTCTTTTTGCACTATAAAAAAAATCTCTTTACAGAAGCAAATGTATAAACCGGCAGATTATCTTTCATTTTCACACCCCTGTACTCTCTTCTTAAACTCATAAATCCTGGCAGCATATTTGCTGGTCATAATCGCACCCATGATAACCATAACAAAAGGAATTCCCAATGTTGCCCCTACTGCAAATCCGTAAAAGAATGTTCGTTCATCCGGCTCACAAAGCAATAAGATAAAGAAAAATATAAAAGATACAACTCCGGCTACGAACAAGCAATGAAGCTTTTTTGTCATTCTCCGTTTTTCTTCATTGCTGTAGTCTGCTGCTTTTAACACAGTTTCCTCCAATTCCTTATTCATTTTCTCGCTTTTCCTTTCTCCGTCAAGCAGCTCCCGCAGATCAACGCCGTAATAATCTGCCATTTCGATAAGAATATCCAGATCGGGCATATTATTACCTGTCTCCCAACGGGAAACTGTCCTGCGCGAAACGCAGAATCTTTCAGCCAGCTGCTCTTGTGTAATATTTTTTTCATTCCGAAGTTCTTTTAGAAATGTACCAATTTTTTGTTGGTTCATTGCTATCTATCCTCCTTTCTCTGACATCTTACAATTAATACACTGAAAAAAAACAGGACATAAAGCGAGCAATGCCCTGTTTCTCTGCATGGGACATATCATGTCTCATAAATTTATGTGCTACTTTGCTGCCTGTGGCAGCAGGACCTCCGTGGAAAACGCTTCGTCCTCGGATGCCCTTGTCACATACCCACCATACTTTTTTACAATGGCATCCACCCGTGAAAGTCCTAGTCCGTGCCCGCTTCCCTTGGTGGTCTTTAAACTCTGCTTTTTACTGCCGCCTGCCGTATTCGTCAGGGCAAGGTACAGATAATTTCCTTTCATCTCCATGTAAAGCCTTATCAGCCGTTTCTCCGCAGGGAGCTCCATACAAGCCTCCATGGCATTGTCCATCAGATTGCCGATAACAATGCACAAGTCCAGCTCGGACATGGACAGGGCCACAGGAATATTGGTGTCGGTCCTGACCGTTATCTCCCTCTCCGCAGCAAGAGAAAGCTTGCTGTTTAAGATAGCATCCGCCATACGGTTGCCTGTCTTGACAACCGTCTCCACGTTAGTCAGATCCTCATCCAGCATGTCCAGATAGCTGACGATGGATGCCAGCTCGCCGTTTGCCGCGTGTACCTTCATGGCCTGAATGTGGTGTCTGTAATCATGCCTCCACCCCCGCATTTTCGTATACATATTTTCCACTTCGGCATAGTACCTCTGAAGTATCTCATTTTCAAAGGAGGCTACTCTTTTTTTTACCAGTCTGTCAAAAAGCATTGTCTTCCCACTCCCTACAGATATTTAACCAGTGCGGCATGAACCCCGTCATACATTCCCCTGCTGATAGGCACAGTGTCCCCGTTCGACATGGTAATCTGTGTTCTTGTGATTTTCACGATATCCTTCAGTCCCACCACAAAAGAACGGTGTACCTTAAGGAAGGTTTCGTCCAGCTGTTCTGAAAATTTGGCAAGAGAACACCGGGTTCTATAACATCCCCGCAAGGTGTGAACTGCCACATATACATTTTCCGCCTCCACATATAATATATCCGCCAGCGGAATCTTTACCTCCGCCTCAGATGTAGAAACCAGAACAGAACGCTGGTGGCAGTTTAAGTTTTCAACCGCCTTGTCAAGGACGGGAAACAGCTTTTCCGGCCCCACCGGCTTTATCAGATAGTGCAGTGCAGAAACATCAAAACCATCGCTGAAATACTCATAAAAACCGGTGATAAAAACGATCTGTACCGCCTTGTTGTCTCTGCGGACCTCCTTTGCCAGAGCAGTCCCGCTCATGCCAGGCATCTCCACATCCAGAAGCAGAATGTCAAAATCCTTCTTCTCCCCATATTCGAAGAGAAAAGACTTCGCCTCCGGATACTGCCTCACCTCGGCCAGGCAGTGATTTTTCCCGGCCCAGGCTCCCACAATTCCCGTCAGATATTCTCTCTGCTCTTCGTCATCATCACAAATTGCAACCCTATACTTCATATTCCTCCAGGCAGCCCCTTTCGTCATCCCGCCTTCGGCGACTTAAAATCCCAAAGCCAACAAGTTGGCTTGTGAGAAAAGTCTGCGAACTTCTTCTCACACTAAGCCGTCTCCATCTTATAAAAGTTCAGCGCCGCAATCACCATGAACGCCAGAGTAAGCAAAATCAATATTACATCCATTATGCAGTAAGCCAGCATCACACCACCTGCCATGAAACCTAACACTGCTCCCAGCACCGCCCCCATGATGACAAATCCCTGGATAAACATTTGAAACAGCTGCTTTCCCACTGTTCCCAGGATTCCTCCCACCGCGATCTCAGCCACCGCCAGGGCATACAGCTTGTTGGAGCCCAGCACCGCGCAGGCTGCCACACAGAGCACCGCCGTCACAGGAGACATTCCCATGACAATCGCTCCCGGCACCGTGATCAGCACCCCGTTTATCAGGCATTGAATCAGCTGAATCCCCGTGGCATTCAGCAGCTTTGCAAAGGCGGAATCCGGAATCAGATAAGTGTAGGGAGATTTCAACTCCTTGGCCCATTTTCCGTTCAGTGTGGTAAAAATAAAAGTAAGGTATGCCGATACCGCCGGAATTATATAAGGTTCAACGTAACCAAAGCCGCCCTCCCTGACATACAGCCACGGAATTACAATTCCCGCACCCAGGGAAAACAACGTGCTGACATCAAAAATAAAAAACTTACTCTTCTTGTACTCCAGCAGCTGCCTGTAAAAAAGTGCTCTCGCCCCCGTTCCCTTCCAATTAACACTGGCACGGCCAAACTTCTTTTTCTTGCCAATCCGCATTCTGGCACCGCCCTGCCTCTGGTTCTCCAGCACTTCCTCATAATCTTCCGCGAACTTGGCTGCATCCTCATAAAAGGCTCCTGTACATTTCATCCGGGCCGCCCCGAACACCACTGCTGCCAGCAGGCAGATATAGAGAAGGGCTCCCACGATGTTCATGGTACTCGCCCCGCCGAACAGCAGGTGGATCACCGAAATGTACCAGCCTACGATCGGCACCATTTTTACGGCATCGCTGTTCAGGAAATTACCCAGCGCTGCTGTGCTCAGTCCCTGAGTTAGATAATAGTAAACCCCAATGATCACCAGCACTCCGATCAGTCCGTAAGCCGCCCTGACAATCCATTTCCGCTGATTTTCACCAAGGCGCTCCGAGCCATAAAGCAGAAGCATGATACAGCCCTCCGTCACATTCTCCACCACCAGTGAAAAGAGGACGTACAGCACCAGTCTCCATGTTGGCACCCGAAATATAATGATACCGCATGCGGCCGCAAACAGATTGAGCAGCACCTGCATGAACAGAGTTCTTATGTGTGCGTAGAGCAAAACTCTCTTGGGACTGACAGGCGAAGGAAACAGAAAGTGTACGTCGCTGTTCCTGTACACCAGCCCCTTACGCTTTGCATAAGCCACCAGATTACCCGGGATCACCCAAAAGGCCAAAAACGTCAGCACCAGCACCATGCCATCAGGAGAGTTGATTCCGAATTGTTCCGCCATGACTCTCAGAGAAAAGGGCACAGCAGACAGATAAATCAAAAAAAATACAATATAAAAATAGGTAACCGGCTTATGCAGGGACTTTTTGATCCAATTTGTCATAGTCCGCCGGTAAAGATATCCGACTGCTCCCATAATCTACCTCCCGTCCTCCTTGCCATCCGCATTTTCTGAATGATCCGGAATGATTTCCTGAGAGTGTTCTCCTCTCTCGTTCTTCTCCGCCTGACCCGTCACTTTAAAGAACAGCTCCTCCAGATCCTCATTGGCAAGGTCTTCCTTCACATAGGTTCCCAGGATATGCCCCTTATCCATCACAAAAGTTACATCCCACAGTTCCTTCACCATCTCCAGCATATGAGTGCTGATGAGAACTGTACAGCCGCTGTCCCGAAGTTCCAGTATAACCGCCTTCAGTTCCTTGATGGCCGCCGGATCAAGACCTACCATCGGTTCATCCAGCAGAATGACCCTGGGCTTGATGATCAGCGCACAGCAGATGCTGACCTTCTGCATCATCCCTTTGGATAGCTCATTTCCAAGCTTATCCTGCTTGTCATCCAGCTCAAACTTTTCAAACAGCTGTCCGATTTCCTCCTCCGAAACCTCCACCCCGTAAGCTCTGGTGATAAACTCAATATGTTCCCGCACGGTCAGCGCTTCGTACATATTGGGAATCTCCGGCACATAGGCAAAGCATTTTTTTGCCTCCGTCTCCCTGGAGTCTATCCCCTGAATACGAATGCTTCCCTTGTATCGCAAAAGCCCCGCAATACTCTTGATAACCGTGGATTTCCCCGCGCCGTTGGGCCCCAGCAGAATGCCCACGCGCCCGTCCGGCACCGTAAAGCCCACATCGTCCACCGCCAGCGTCTTTCCGTATTTTTTTGATAAATTTGCAACCTCTAACATGTTCTTCTCCTCTCCGTCCTTTTAAGCTTAGTGTCTTCTCACACTATATTGCCGATATCCAACCTATACCCATAGCCCAGCAGATAAGCCAGATGATCAGAAGATGCGCAGGGTAAAAAATATAGAAGAAATATTTCATCTTCAGGCCCCGTTCTCCGTTATAAAAAGCAATGGGAAGCATAGCAGAGAACGCCGTTATCTCACTGAGACTCGCGACCGTCAGCGTGACACAGCCGCCTGCCATGGCCCCCACTTTATTTTTCCGCAGGGCATACATCACCGCGATCGTCAGCACACCCATGCCGGAATAGTCCGTCTTCAACAGGTCCGCCGCTACCATGGCCACAGCAAGAAACGCCATGTCGCCGCACATCCTCCATGCTTTGTCAAATTCCTTTTTATGTCTGTAAATCCCCCAAACTGCCAGCATTACAGCTAAACATACTATATAAATGCCTCCAAGCAGCGGCAGATTCCGCCCGTACACTCTCACACCCATGCCTAAAAAGCCCGCCAGAAAATTTATAACACCTGTGACAATGTTATAGACTACCAGCGCTGCACGGGGCGGCAGAAGCAATATACCCCCTATGGTCAGAAACACCTGCAGCCATTTTGCCGGGTCGAGCTTTGCGATGGTATCAAAGGCCCACAGTGCCAGAATACCGATCAGCAGTGTGAAATATACATTCTGATACCAGGGATTCCACACCCTGCCGCTGAATGCCAGATTAAAGGGTATCTCCGAAATCAGTGCAAACAGCCCCAACCGAAGGGCATATTTTTTTACATTCCTCGTCTTCTGAAAGCCTTCCACCAGAAGGAAGCAGAAAATGGGAAAGCCCAGCCGTCCTATGAGCCTCATAAGCTGTGTAACAATATACAGCAATCCGTTGACCTTCATCCACTCAATAAGACTCTGCTCACTCCCCATTGCATAAAAAAAACCTCTGGATATTACTATTCTGGTCAAAAGAGCTGCCGCCACATGATCGATCAGCATTGTCACCACCGCAATGATCTTGACGGTACTTCCTGTAATCCCCTTCTTTTTCTGTATCTGCGCAGGCGGCTGATATGCCGATGCGTTCAATTGTGCATTGTCCATTTTTTATTCCTGCCTTTCCTGACTAAATTCTCGTATTAATCAATCCTGTATTATTCTTTTAATACAATAGTGTATATCAGGCATTTTGTCAATCTGTTTCTGCGCACTTTAGAGACAAATATTGTGCTGAACTGCTGCCCGCACCAAAACGGGCCCGGGGATGAGTATACCCCCGGGCCTGTTTTCTCTTTCTCAATGTGTCGTCTGTGCACTTTATCAGCCAACCTTATAACCGTTTCCCCACACCACCTTCAGGTATCTTGGTTCTCTGGGGTTGGCTTCGATTTTCTCACGGATGTGGCGGATATGCACCGCAATCGTGTTTTCCGCTCCTATGGCCTGCATGTTCCAAATGCTCTCATAAATCTGGCTGTTGGAGAATACGCGCCCCCTCTGCTGCACCAGCAGTCTTAAAATCTTATATTCTATGGGGGTCAGTCTTACGCTCCTGCCTTCCACCGTAACCTTGCGCTGTATATCGTCAATCACCAGACCGTCCACCTTGTAGATGCGGTCAATATTGACGCACATATTGATCAGCTGGACATATCTGCGTATCTGGGATTTTACCCTGGCCAAAAGCTCCAGAGGATTGCAGTCCGCAACCACATAGTCATCCGCCCCTGCCTCCAGCGCCATAATCTTCGCCGTCTCCTGGGACTGCCTGGAAACCACGATCAGGGGAATGCTGCTGGCCTGCCGCAGTCCTGCGATCAGCTCGATTCCCTTATCCCAGCCTTTGCAGCCAAGCTCCACATCCACCAGCATCAGCAGAATCTCTTTATCCCTCAAAAGCATTTGCAGCTCCTCAGTATCGGCTGCCGTAGCCATCTGAAGTCCCTCGCCTGCAAACAAAGGCGCCATTTTTTCCGCAATTCCCGTCTGATTGTTGTACACTAATACTTTCCTCATGGTTTTCCTCCTCCGTCACGCACTCTATATGATATATGTCAGAATTGACTCGAAATTATTCCCTGTTTTAAAAAATTTTTCTCGCTTGGGCACTATCCGCCCTGAACAAGGCCATTGTACTATACACTTGTATCAAAGTTGCAACAAAAAGAGAGTGTTTTCACACTCTCTACATTATAATAGACTATTTATTTGGTTAAAAGTTTCACATTTTTATTTTTTTTTCCTTTTTTTCTTTTCTTCCTGCCTTGCCTGCTTTTCCCGCTCCGCCTCCAGACGCTGCTTTGTCAGCAGCTGAGCGGCTTCCTCATTCCGCAGGTTCATCTCGTCTACTTCAAACATGTCTTCCTTGCCCAGACGCCTGAACCGATTGATTCCCGCCGTCAATATCATGACACTGTTTTTTGTGGTCTCAAATGCGCCCTCCTGATACAGAGAATAGAGCAGAAGCCCCACAGGAACCGCAACGATCATACCGATGACACCGCCGACCTTGTATCCGATAAAAAGTAAAAACAGTGTAGGAAGCGCCGGTACACCCATGGAATCCCCCACAATCTTAGGCTGGATCAGCTGTCTCGCCAACTGTCCGCCGCCCCAGATGATCAGGAGCCATACCGCCATCTTGTAATCCGCGGTCAATATCTGAATAACAGCCCAGGGAATCAGTACCGTCCCCGTTCCCAGAAAAGGAAGAAAATCCAAAAAAGCAATCCCCAGCGCAATCAGTGCAAAATAGTTGACCCTCAGTAATCCAAGACCTATGAGCAAGAGCAGATACATCCATATCTCAATCTTCAGCTGAGCTTTAAAGTACCCGCCCACAGAGTGTACCAGGCTGCTTTGAATCGTCCGGTATCGCATCTGTATGGAGGCAGGCGTATGAGTTCTGAACCATTCGTTGATCTGCCCCCGCTCCGCCACAAAAAAGTAAGCGGATAAAAGCGCCATGATCATCCCTATAAAAAAGGAGGGAAGTTGTTTTGCGAAATTGCCTGCAGCAGCTATGGTGGGCGAACCGATTTTCCCGACAAACTCTCCCAGAACAATTTCAATCTGTTCCACAAGGTCTTCTACCTTCAGGCGTGGTTCCCCCGGCAGCTTCTCCAGAAGCGTACTCAACGTCTGTCCCATATTTTCCAGGTCTTTTTCCATGCCGGCCCACATATCCGGCAAAGCTTCCAGCAATCCGACAACCTGCTCTGCCAACTGTGCTATAATAAAATAAAGCAGCAGTACCACCAGCCCGATTATCACGATAATAACAAAAGCACTGCCCGCCTTCCGCTTAATCTTGACCTTCTCTTCAAAGAAACGCACCAAAGGACTGGCGATCAGCGCTATCACCCAGCCTATCACGAAAGGCAGAAAAAAGATCAACACTCTGGGTAATAGCATAACGACTGCAAAAAACAATGCAACAGCTATTGCAAGGTTTACCAGTGCTTTACTGTACTTTCTCATGATTCCCCTCCCGGAAGCTGTTCTATGATGCCGTCCAGGGTTTCATAGATTTCCTCCCTGCCCTGTTTCGTCTCCGCGGAAAAGGGGATTAAAACGGTTCCCTTCTTCGCTTCCAGTGTATTCAGAATCAACTGCCGCTGCTTCTGGATCTGGCTCTTTTTAATCTTATCCAGCTTTGTAGCAATCAGGATAGGCTGATAGCCGTTTGCGCATATCCAATCGTACATTATCCTGTCATTCTCCGACGGAGCATGACGGATATCGATCAGCAGAAAAACTGCTCTCAGCTGTTTCGACTTTTTCAGATACCGCTCCACCATTTTGCCCCACTGTGCCTTTACACTCTCGCTTACCCGGGCAAATCCATATCCCGGCAAATCCACAAAATACAGGGCATCGTTGACATTATAATAGTTGATCGTCTGAGTCTTTCCCGGCTGCGAGCTTGTTCTGGCCAGGGACTTGCGGTTCATCAGCGCATTGATCAGCGATGACTTGCCCACATTGCTTTTCCCTGCGAAGGCAACCTCAGGGTAAATATTGTCCGGCAGCTTACTTGTGATACCGCAAACAGTCTCCAGACTCACCGTTTTGATGACCATATCAGGGTTATCCTTTCGCACACTAAATGGCTTTCTCCAGCCGTTTTCTGTCTTCACCCCTGTGAATCACAACAGGCTCGCTCTCGTTCTCCACCACCGGCTTTGTGATAATGCATTCTTCAATGGAATCATCCGATGGAATGGTATACATAG
>CAMWJV010000023.1 GCA_947174665.1 uncultured Lachnospiraceae bacterium | reverse complement strand
GAGAAGCAGGATAAGGACAAGGGGAAATCCCAGGCCGAATCCGAGGTTCAGCGGGTCACGAAGTATTTCCTTTGCTGTTCTTCCCGAAAAAGTCAGTAATCTCATTTTGCTTCCCCCTTTACAATCGCTATGAAGGCCTCTTCGAATTTTTCTGTTCCTGCCATTGCCTTTAATTCATCAGCCGTTCCCAGTGTGAGAAGTCTGCCGCTTTTCATAATGCCGATGCGGTCGGAAAGGGCTTCAGCCTCTTCCATATAGTGTGTTGTCAGAATAATTGTGATTTTACCCTTCAGGGCGCGGATGGTGTCCCACAGCTCGCTTCGTGCAAGGACATCCAGTCCCAAAGTCGGCTCGTCCAGAAACAGGATTTCAGGCTCGCTGATGAGCGCCATGGCAAGGCTTAATCTGCGCTGCCAGCCGCCGGACAGCTTTCCGGCCTTTTTGCCCAGTATTTGGGTAAGGTCAAATTGTCCGGCAAGCTCGTCAGTTTTTTGCTTCCGTTTTTCCTTTGAAAAACCATGTACACCGCACATCAGATTCAGATTTTCCCTGACCGTAAGGTTTGGTGCAACTGCCGTTTCCTGGGGGGATACGCCGATCACTTTTTTCACGTTTGCCTTATCCGACACAATGCTGGCACCGTTCAAAAAGGCGTCTCCGCCGGTTGGCTCTGTCAGGCAGGAAAGCATTTTAATGGTAGTAGTCTTTCCGGCGCCGTTCACACCGAGGAGAGAAAATAATTCCCCCTGCTTTACCGTCAGGTTTAAGTTATCAACGGCGGTCAGCTCTTTGTATTTCTTTGTCAGTGCCTGTGTCTTAATTGTTTCCATTGCGGTTTGCCTCCTCTAAAGTCAGCTCGTCAGATGTTTTTGAGTAGCGGTATTTCAGTCCCATATAGGCGTCAGTCAATACCTTGCTGATAAACTCATCCTGCCAGTCAAGATATGAAGTTGCGATCATTGTAGCGATTCCGTGCACATACAGCCACATTTCAATATGAAACAAATAGGCATCCTCTTCACAAAGGCCCAGATTATGCTGTATCAGCTCAAGGAGCGGTTTAACCTCTTCTCTGTTTTCCTCTATATTTTCCCGGCTCCGGTCACGCATGAAAAGCAGTTTAAAAAGCTCCCGCTCTTCTTTTGCAAAGCGGATATATGCCATGCCGCTGGCTTTATAGGGAGGATATTTTCCCTTTGACATATCCTCCTGCAGATAGTTCAGGTACAGATTGTATGCGGCAGAGTAAACCGCCTGCTGTACCGCCTCCATATTTTCAAACAAACCGAAGATCGGTTTGACAGAGCAGTTGAGCTCCGCTGCCAGAGCTCTGGCAGTCAGCCCGGATAACCCGTTCTTTCGGGTTATGCATAGAGCGGCATTTATTATCTCTTCCTTTGCAAACTTGAATTTCGGCGGCATATATTTTAATTCCTCTTATAAGAAACTATCGTTGCGCAACGCTTGTTGCATATTATTATATCAAGCTTGTTGTAAATGTCAAGTTTAAAATATAGCAGATTCCGGTGGCTGTTGAAATTTTCCGGTAAAAATGATATGATTGGCACAGTGTTTACACCGTTGCTTTCGACGGATACAGCAGGAGAGATACAGATGGCGCAGAAGCAGACAGGTTCAGCTTTGAAACAAAATATAAAGCAAAATATAAAGCAAAACAAGCTCTGCCCCGTGGCCTCAAAATGCGGGGGCTGTCAGTGGATCGACCGGGATTATCAGGAGCAGCTGAAGGCGAAAGAGACCCGGTTTCGTAAGCTGATGGAGCCGTACTGCAGACCGGAGGCAATGATCGGTATGGAGCATCCGGAGCATTACCGCAATAAGGTGCATGCAGTATTCGGTGAGGACAGGAAACATAATGCCATCTCCGGCATTTATGAGGAGAAAAGTCACCGGATTGTGCCGGTAGACAGCTGCCTGATCGAGGACGAGAAAGCAGATGAGATCATTGTGTCTGTCCGCGGTCTGCTGAAGTCCTTTAAAATACGACCCTACAATGAGGATACCGGGTATGGGCTGCTGCGTCATGTGCTGATCCGCACAGGGCGGGCAACGGGACAGATCATGGTGGTACTGGCGCTTTCCTCTCCGATTATGCCCTCAAAAAAAAATTTTGTGAAGGCATTGCTGAAGCTGCATCCGGAGATTACCACCATAGTCCTAAACGTCAATGACCGGGATACCAGCATGGTGTTGGGGGAAAAAGAACAGGTCATCTATGGCAGAGGCTATATTGAGGACAGGCTCTGCGGCAGGACATTCCGCATTTCACCTAAGTCCTTTTACCAGGTGAATCCGGTGCAGGCGGAGAAGTTGTACAGAAAAGCCATTGATTACGCGGGGCTTACCGGGAAAGAGACGGTGGTGGACGCCTACTGCGGTACCGGTACTATCGGTATCGTGGCGGCGGAAAGGGCTGGCAGGGTTATCGGTGTGGAACTGAACCCTGACGCAGTGAAGGATGCCCGGAGCAACGCAAAGTGCAATCAGGTGGACACTATAGAATTTTATCAGAATGACGCAGGAAAATTTCTGATGGATATGGCAGAAAAGGGGACGCAGGCGGATATAATTCTGATGGACCCGCCACGAAGCGGCAGCAGCGAGGAGTTCCTGAACGCAGTGGCGAAGGTGGCTCCCGGCCGGGTGGTATATATCTCCTGCAATCCGGATACTCTGGTGAGAGATGTGAAATACCTGAAAAAGAAGGGTTATACAGTGCAAAAGTGTGTTGCGGTGGATATGTTTCCTTTCACGGAAGAGACAGAGGGTGTAGCCCTTTTAATCCGTGAGACAGGGAGCCGGAAAAGAAAAAGAATGGGAGGACAGTCCGACGGGAATGCGGGATTCCCGAATGGACAATTTAGAAATGGACAAAAAAAGAAGCATACTGGGAAATAAAATTTATCTTTATCTGACGGAGTTTTTTGCAGGCATGTCCGTCATGGCAGTGGAGCTGGGGGCCAGCAGACTTCTTGCACCTTACTTCAGTTCCTCTCAGATCGTGTGGACGATCATTATCGGAACCATCATGATCGCTATGGCCCTGGGGAATGTCTGGGGAGGCAGAAGCGCAGACAAGAATCCCAATCCGGATAAGCTGTACGGCAGGATTCTGATCGCGGCCATATGGATTGCCGCCATACCGGTGTTCGGAAAATATATTATTGTGGCAATTTCGGGACTTCTGATCATCGCCATCAGCAATCAGTTTCTGATCATAGCTGCGTTTATCAGCTGTATGGTTATATTTGTGTTCCCGCTTTTCCTGCTGGGCACAGTGACACCCTCTCTGGCGAAATATGCGGTGGGGAACCTGGAGGAGAGCGGAAAGACCATTGGCACGCTGGGAGCGTTTAACACGATAGGAAGCATTATCGGAACCTTTGTTCCCACATTTATCTCCATACCGGCGGTAGGGACTTCCGTCACGTTCCTGATTTTTGCCGCCATTCTGCTGGCACTTTCGCTGATATACTTTATCTGTGAGAAGCGCAGGTACGTGAAGGCCGCGGTCTCTGTGCTGCTGATTCTTCTGTGCAGTATTTTCGGGCATTCCACAAGCTTTGCTTTCTGGGAGGAGGACCTTACCTATGAGGGGGAGTCTATTTATAATTACCTGCAGGTCAGCGACACGCCCAGAAGCACCATTTTATCCACTAACGTGCTGTTTGGAGTCCAGTCTGTCACTATGAAAGGGGAGTCCCTGACCGGGCTGTATTATGACTACGCCCTGGCAGCGCCATATATGACAGAGAAGACGGAAGGGCTGGACATTCTGATACTGGGGATGGGCACGGGAACCTATGCCAGCCAGTGCAGCCGTTATCTGGAGGATGCGCAGGTGGAGGGCGTGGAGATTGACAAAAAAATTACGGATCTGGCCCACCGATATTTCGGGCTCCCTGAGGATGTGAAGGTGACGACCTATGATGGAAGGGCCTATCTGCAGGCGGTAGAGGAAAAGTATGATGTGATCATGGTGGATGCCTATCAGGATATCACCATTCCTTTCCAGATGTCAACGGTGGAATTTTTTACACTGGTGAGAGAGCATCTGAAGGATGGCGGGGTCATGGTAGTCAATATGAATATGCATTCCTCCGAGAATCTGGATGCGGACATCAATGTCTATCTTGCGGACACCATCTCCCGGGTGTTTCCGGAGGTGTATGTAGTGGATGTGCCCTTCTGCACAAACAGAGAGCTTTATGCCTCCATGAATCCGGCAATGACGGAAAATCTGCAGGTGAATACGGCTGCTGAAGATAACGCTGAGCTGAAGGAGCTGCTGGAAGAGATTTTTCCGGGGCTTGCAGTCTATAGGGCCGGAGGAAATATACTAACGGATGACAGGGCACCGGTGGAACTGCTGGGCATGCAGATGATAGACAGCATAATCAAGGACGAAATTGGATATTATAAGAGAATATTCCGGGAACAGGGAATTGCCGGATTATTGAACTCCATGTAGCGGGATAATGGTGATGAAGTGGTGATTGATATGCGGAAACGTTTGTGGAAGTATGGTGCGCCGCTTGTCTGTTGTATTCTGCTGACAGGCTGCAGCGGCGCTGGAAATCAGGTGTCGGCCGGAACTGAGAGTCTGGCGGCAGGGATGCAGGCAGATAGCCGGACTGAGGCGGAAGAACAGGAGAGCCGGGCAGATGAAGGCGGCATAGAGGAAGAAAGTCAGGCTGAGCCGGAAGTACCCGAGGAGTTGTCCGGAGCTGAGGAGCCGGATTTGTCTTCCGAATTTGAATTTACTATCTGTTTCGCCGGAGACATAAATCTGGATGAGAGATGGGCCACCACATTGTTTATGGACGGCCAGGAGAACGGTATTTACGACTGTATTTCTCCGGAGCTGATAGAGTACATGAACAATGCGGATATTATGTGCCTGAACAATGAATTTACCTACAGCACAGGCGGAGCACCGCTGGAAGGCAAGGCATACACCTTTCGGGCAGATCCTGAGAGAGTGGAGGTTCTGCATCAGTTAGGGGTGGATGCGGTGACTCTGGCCAACAATCATATTTATGATTATGGGAAGGAAGCGCTGTTGGATACTTTTGCCGTGCTGGAGGAAGCGGAAATCCCTTATTTTGGGGCCGGAAGGACGCTGGAGGAGGCCATGGCACCTCTTTATATAGAGGTGGACGGCAAAACTGTAGCGCTGGTGGGGGCATCAAGAGCGGAAAAGAATAAGATGACGCCCCAGGCAACGGAAACGGAGCCGGGAATATTGCGGTGCTACGATACGGAGCTTTACAGGCAGGCAATCGCGGAGGCTAAAGCCAATGCGGATTTCTGTATTGCCTTTGTACACTGGGGAACAGAATACAGCTATGTCCTGGAACAGGTGCAGCTGGACACGGGGAAGGAATATCTGGACGCAGGTGCCGACGCTGTCATCGGAGCCCATTCTCACTGTCTGCAGGGGCTGGAATATTACGACGGCAAGCCGATTGTCTACAGCCTGGGCAATTACTGGTTTAACAGCAAGACACTGGACACTATGCTGGTGCAGCTGCATTTCTCCGGAAATGATGAAGGCAGCAGCCTTCAGGTAGAGATTGTTCCGGCCGTGCAGTCCGGCTGCCGGACTACCTATGCGGCGGGAGAAGAAGAGCGGCGGCGCATTTTTGACTTTTTGGAGAGCATTTCAGTCAATGTTGATATTACGGACGAAGGAATTGTCAGGGAGATACCGTAAAAAGGTGTCCGCTTTATTGGACTTTGCAGAAGCCGTTGAAAAGCACCATGAGGAGAGGTGAGAATTATTAACTTGAAAAACATTTTATTGATCGCCACCGGAGGCACTATTGCTTCCGGATATACGGAGGAAGGTCTTGCGCCAAAGTTTAAGGCGTCGGAACTGCTGGAATACGTGGAGGAGCACAGGGAATTCTGCCGGGTGGATGTACTGCAGCCCTTTAACCTGGACAGTACCAATATCTGTGGAAAGCACTGGCTGGAGCTTGCGGATGTTATCGAAAAGCATTACGAGGCTTATGATGGCTTCGTTATCTGCCATGGGACGGACACCATGGCTTTCACCGCGGCAGCGCTGTCCTATCTGGTTCAGAACAGCCGAAAACCCATTGTGGTCACGGGCTCCCAGAAGCCAATCAATCTGCCGGTGACTGATGCCCGGACCAATTTATTGGACAGCCTGCGATTTGCTTCGGAGCAGAAGGCACACGGTGTCAATATTGTCTTTGGGGGGAATGTAATTGCCGGCACCAGGGCAAAGAAAGAGCGTTCTAAGAGCTACAATGCCTTTTCCAGCATCAATTACCCCTCTGTAGCGGTTATCAGAGACGGAAGAATTGTCTTTTACATCGATGACAAGGAAAAGGCGGAGGGAGAGGTCCGATTCTATCACAGGCTGAATGAGCGCGTGCTGCTTTTGAAACTGGTGCCGGGCATGGACGGCAGTATACTGAATCGGCTCTTTCAATATTATGACGGTGTCATCATAGAGGCCTTTGGTGTGGGTGGGTTCCCGGAGTACGGGGAAGTCCCTTTTTACCCTGAGATTCGGCGCTGGACGGATGCGGGTAAGATTGTCATGCTGGCCACGCAAGTGACTCATGAGGGCAGCGATATGGAGGTCTATCAGGTGGGTAAGGCCATCAAGGAGGACTTTCACCTGATGGAGGCTTATGACATGACGCTGGAGGCAACGGTGACAAAGACCATGTGGGCCATGGAGCTTGCCTCGGACGCGGAGCAGTTCCGCAGACTGTTCTATGAGACGGTCAACCATGATATCCTGCTGACACCGGAAAGCCCTGCACAGGGGTAAAACCGGGCAGTAAGAAAAATAAACGGTACAAGCAAAAAACAGTACAAAAAACAGGAAGGCAAGGTGAAAAGTATGGTAGTAAAAATTCAAAACAATGACATGGCGGAAGTGGCAAAGAGTGAACTGGCGGTGGTGGATTTCTCGGCCACCTGGTGCGGGCCCTGTAAGATGCTGGCACCGGTTTTTCATGAGCTTGCGGAAGAGATGGGAGATATAGACTTCTTTAACGCTGATGTGGATGAAAACAGAGAGCTTGCTGAAAAGTACGGCATTCAGGGTGTTCCCAGCGTGCTTGTGTTCAAAAATGGCGTACAGGCGGACAGGAGCGTGGGGTTCCAGGCGAAGGAGAAGCTGCGCCAGTTTATCGAAGCACAAAAAAATTAAATTTTGTTTAAGATTACCCAGGTGTGATTGAAGTGTATATGTAAGTATGGTAAGTTTATCTTAACATGACAAGATGCCCGGGAGGCTGTGAAAACACCCCTCTTTAAGCGGCAGGAGGAGTACAAATGAAAAGTAGACTGCATTTTTTACTGTTTCCCCTTTATGTTGTTGCCGTATTTTTCGTATTATACGTGAACGGCGTTTTTTCGGGGCAGATCAGCTCTATGGGGAATCTGACCATCAATGCTGCGTTTCTGGCGGTAATCGGAGTGCTGTTCCTGATTTCCATGATCAGCTTTACACGGCTGAACCACTGTGCGGATGAGCTGACGGAGGTGACGCTGCAGATTCAGAAGGATTATCAGGAGGCAGGGGGCAAAAACCTCTGGAACAGCTATCGGGACCGGAAGGATGTTTTTTTTGAAAAACCTCTGGCTGACGCTTTTCGTAAATACAGACTGAGGATGCGCAGGTTTGCAGCCAACAACGGGTTTACCGGTGCCTGTGAACTGGAGGAGTACATCAACGAGGATTTACTGGACAGGGTAAGCAGATCTCACTTTAATTCCGGTATGTCAGGGACGCTGACAGGCCTGGGAATTTTGGGAACATTTCTGGGGCTTGCACTGGGGCTTGGCTCTTTTCAGGGCGATGACATCTACACTATCTCGGACAATGTGGGTCCGCTGCTGATGGGCATGAAGGTAGCGTTCCACACTTCCGTGTACGGTATATTCTTTTCTCTGGTATTCAACTTTATCTATCGTGCTGTTATGGCAGATGCCTACGAAAGGCTGGGAACTTTTCTGGATGTGTTCCGTCAGTGCGTTCAGCCCGCCGCTATGGACGGTGGAAACGATACGGCTATGCTGGTATATCAGGCCAATATGGCAAACTCCATGAAGCATCTTCTGGAGCTTGCGCAGGGAGAAAGCAAGGAGCAGACAGCAGGGGTGGAGCGCATTGTCAAGCAGTTTGTGGAGCAGATGAACGCATCTCTGGGGGCGAATTTTCAGAAGCTCGGACTCATATTAAATGATGCAGGAAAGGCGCAGACCGGTAATGCGGAGCTTTGCAGAGAACTGATAGAAGCGGTGAACGGTATGGCGGAGGCAAACAGAGATACGCTGAGAGATTTGGAACAGTTGTTTGAGCAGCAGAAGGCTCTTTGCGAGGAACTGGAGGCGCAGAAGGAGCAGATGTCTGCGGCCTGCGCGGAAATCGGCAGCCAGCTGTATACCTTTGGACAGATGAGGAAACTATATGAGAAACAATAGAAGAAACCGGGAGGCATTTTCAGAGCACAGTTACTGGCAGTCTTACTCTGATATGATGGCAGCGCTGCTGCTGGTTTTTATTCTGATAATAGCAATCACACTGGCCATTTACAAACAGAAGACCACGGATTTGGAGACCACCCGGCAGGCATTGTCTCTGGCGCAGGCGGATTTGGAGGGTTTCAAAGCGGCCATTGAAAAGACCAATGAAGAACTGGCAGCCTCGCTTGCTGAACTTCAGATTGCCTATGCGGACGCGGCGCTGACACAGCAGGAACTGAACGATGCCTATCTGGAAATAGAAAACGCTCAGAAGGAACTGGCGGCTACCAAGAGTGAATTACAGGACATTGTGGGAATCCGCACGGATATTATCGGAGCATTGCAGGGAGCCTTCAACAATACAGGCATGAAGGTTGATGCCCAGACCGGCTCCATCACCTTTTCCTCAGACGTGTTGTTCCAGTTTGGCAGCTACGCGCTGACTGAGGAGAGCGAAGAAGTCCTGCAGGAGGTGATACCCAAGTATCTGGAGGTTCTCTTACAGGATCAGTATAGGGGCTATATTGCGGAAATTATCATTGAGGGACATACGGATACACAGAGCAGTTACCGGACGAATATGGAACTGTCCTGCAACCGGGCCAAGGCTGTGGCGGAGTTTTGCCTGGACGACCGAAACGGTCTCAGCGAGGAGCAGATTCTGCGGCTCCAGCAGCTGCTTACGGTGAATGGCCGATCCTACAGTAATCCGGTTTACATAAAAGATGCAGCGGGAAATGCTACCACAGAGGTTGATATGGATGCTTCCAGAAGGGTGGAGATCAAATTCCGACTGAAGGAGGACGAGATGATAGAAAAGATTGCGGGAGTTTTGAACGAGCAGGGAACTCCGTGATCAAATTGAAGGAACAAATCGCAGTAGAGTGCTGCGGTATCGTTAAACAAAGATATAGGAAAAAAAGACATAAAACAGGAGGGGTAGTGTTGGAAGCATTTAAAAGGGAAGAAAAGTATACCATTGAAGATATTTATGCATTATCGGAAGGAGAGCGTGCAGAACTGATTGATGGGAAAATATATTATATGGCTCCGCCAAGTACAGGGCATCAAAGGCTAGTTCATTTTTTTGATAGAGAAATAGGAAATTATATTCAGAATCACAATGGCGAATGTGAAGTATTTCCAGCGCCCTTTGCCGTGTTCCTGAGTGACAATGAAAAGAACTATGTTGAGCCGGATATAAGTGTTATATGTGACAAGGACAAAATCACGGATAAAGGGTGTGAAGGTGCGCCTGACTGGATCATTGAAATTGTTTCTCCAAGCACGAAGCAGATGGATTATTATAAGAAATTGTTCAAATACCGTACAGCAGGGGTCAGGGAATATTGGGTTGTTGACCCGGAACGAAAATTAGTGACAGTTTACAATTTCGAACGTGACACCATGGAGGAATATCCGTTTGGAGAAGAGGTTCCGGCTGGGATTTATGAAGGGTTTTCTATTCGAGTTTAATGAACCGGGAACTCCGTGATCAAATTGACAGAACAAATTACAGAAGAGGGCTTTGGCCCTCTTTTTTTAATGTTTTGCGATAAATTAACAACTTGGTCTTGATTCAAGAAAAACGTTTTGGTATAATGGGGCAAAGGAAGGTGTTTGCTTTGAAACGGATTACGATTAAAGATGTGGCGCGGGAAGCAGGGGTATCCATAACGACGGTGTCCCATGCATTGTCCGGGCAGGGAGTCATGAAGCAGGAAACCCGTGACAGGGTTGTTGAAATTGCAAAGAAGATGCAGTATATGCCGGACTGGAACGGGAGAAACCTGAAGGCTTCCGAGACGGGGACGCTGGGAGTCTTTACCGCTTCTATCAAAGGCTATTACGGGATACTGGTGGACGCCATGTATGAGGAATGTCATGCCAACGGGTATGAGATGGAAATATTCATTACCGACAGCGGGGACAGTCTGCTGCAGATTCTGCTCAGCCGCCGCGTCGACGGGGCAGTTATTCTGCACAGCGGTTTTCAGGAGAGACATGAAAAAGTTCTGCAGGATTCAGAGTTGCCGACGGTTTTTCTGGACAGAGAAATTCAGACAAAATACGTTTCCAGCGTACTGTTCGACTCATATCAGACAGGGCGGATGGCAGCGGAGTATCTGTTCTCTCTGGGGCACCGCCGTCTGATGACGATCAGAGGTGAGAACACATATGACGGTATAGAGCGTCACAGAGGATTTGAGGATTATTTGAAAGAACAGGGATACCCGTTGGAGGCAGACTATTTACTGAATGGATATTTTGACAGGTGGAAGGCATATGGGGAGATGAAGCAGTTTCTGGAAAGAAAACTGCCGCTGCCGGATGCTATTTTTGCGGCAAATGATGACAGTGCTTTCGGCTGCATCAAAGCGCTTGTGGAAGCCGGGTACAATGTTCCGGCAGATGTCAGTGTTCTGGGCTGTGACGATATTGAACTGAGTCAGTGGTATGTCCCGGCGCTTACCACCATTTGTACTCATATGACTGACCAGGGCGCTACCGCTATGAAGGAGCTTGCAGGCTTAATGCGGGGGAATTGCAGCGGAAAGCTCCACATGATAAAGGGCCGGATTATAGAGAGGGCATCCTGCAGAAGGGCAGAGTAGAAGAGAGAATTCCAGGTAATGAAAAAATACTTGAAATGGAGACAAAATATTCAATAAGGTGTTTGCAAATGGAGATACAATCATAGTTGGAGGGACTGATTAGTAAACAGAAGGTTTCAGTTGACAAAATGAGATATCCATAATACTATAAAATTGTAGTTGAATTAATTGTTGATAAAACGTTTTTCTTTTCTGTGTATATTTGTAAATATGAGGTCTGAAGCTGCTAAAGACAGAATTTTCCGTCTGTGTCTTCACGAAGGGAATAAAGTCCGTGTGCAGCTGAAGTTTAAGGCAAGAAAAACGTTTTATGAGTTATGGCACAAATACAATTCGGTGCCGGAAACGCTATAAAAAAAGAAACGGAGGTTAAGGTGAATAATTACAGATTAGAGGACGATAGATTTATTATTGAGAATTATACGGAGGTTCCGGCATTTTCCAGCTTTCTGCCCGGACTTTCCGGAGTGAAGGGAATTCCTGTCTGGTCTTTTTACACCAACAGGGGACAGGGGATTAACAGCTTTGGCATTCATAATAAAGGGAATGCCATAATGGAATTCAATCCCGCCAACACGGCATATGAAAATACGCCCATAAAAGGCTTCCGTACGTTTGTCAGGGTTGACGGAGCCTATTATGAACCGTTCTGCACCTATATGCCAGCGGCAAAACGCCGGATGGAGATTGAAAAGAACGTGCTGACCATCTCTGAGGAAGGCCATGGATTGAAAATAACAGTGTGCTATATCATTTTACCAAGAGAAAATATTGGTGCATTGGTGCGCAGAGTGACGGTAGAGAACCGGGATAATGCGGTTCATGAACTGGAGATTCTGGACGGTATGCCCCAGATTATCCCTTACGGAATCCAGAATGGGGAGTACAAGGAAATGTCCAATCTGCTTAAGAGCTATGTGGACATCAAAAATATTGAAAACAACGCACCTTACTATACCAAGAGGCCTTCCAGCGATGATTCTGCGGAGATGGCGGAGATTGAGGGCGGCTATTTTTATTTTGCCGTGGCAGGTGGTGAAATTTTGCCGGTAATCTATGACAAAAATGTGGTTTTTGCCTGTGATAATTCCATGATCAACGCCGTGACTTTCCGAGAAAAGGGACTGGATGGCGTACTGGCGGAGAAGCAGTGTTTTGCAAACAAGGTACCCTGTGGATTTATCCCCGTGAAAGTAACTCTTGCAGGCGGGGATAAATATGAGTTTGCAGCCTTTTCAGGTTTTGCTTCCTCCGTAAACCTGTTGAATGAAAAAGCGAAGAGTTTTTGCGCGGAGGAGTATGTGAACCGCAAGATAGAGGAGGCCAGGGAACTGGTATCCTCCTTTACCGGGGATGTGTGGACCAAATCCGCCAATCCTTTATTTGACCAGTACATGGAGCAGTGCTATCTGGACAATTTCCTTAGAGGCGGGATTCCTTTTGTTATAGGACAAGGTGACAACAAGGCTGTGGTGCACTTGTTCAGTCGGAAGCATGGAGATCCGGAGAGGGATTACAACTTTTTCTCCATTGCAGGAGAATACTATTCCCAGGGAAACGGCAACTATCGGGATGTCTGTCAAAATCGAAGGAACGACGTGTTTTTTAATCCTGCTATTGAGGATTTCAATGTGCGTCATTTTTACAGTCTGGTGCAGATGGACGGGTATAACCCACTGGAAATCAGACCCTGCACTTTTGTCATTTCGGGAGAAAACAGAAAAGCGGCAGCGGAGCTGGTGGCGGAGCATGTGGAAGATCCGGAGGGCAAGATAGCCAATGTACTGAACAAGCCCTTTACCCCCGGGCAGATTACCAATGTCATCGCCGCTCATCAGATGAAAGTGAAAGGGGACGAGGAGAAGCTGGTGAACGGGCTTATCGGGCTGGCCGAAGAGCAGATTGAGGCGGTTTTTAAAGAAGGATACTGGAGCGATCACTGGGATTACAACCTGGATCTGGTGGAGAATTATCTGCTGATCTATCCTGACAGGAGAGAGAAACTTCTGTTTGAAGATGACAGCTACGGCTTTTATGACAGTATAGGTGTTGTGAGGCCAAGAAAAGATACTTATGTTATAAACAAGGGGAGAGTTCGACAGTATGACTCTCTGTACCACTGCAAGGAGAAAGGGGAGCGCTCCGGTTTTTCGGAAAACGGCACTAACTGGCTGAAGGACAGGCAGGGAAATAAAATTACAACAACACTGTTCGGCAAGATGATGACCCTGGCGGTGAACAAGTTTGCTTTATTGGACTCTTTCGGCATGGGAATAGAGATGGAGGGCGGAAGACCCGGCTGGAATGACGCCATGAACGGTCTTCCGGGGTTGTTCGGCAGCGGAATGCCGGAGACGCTGGAACTGAAGCGGCTGGTGGATTTCCTTCGGGGTGAGGCAGCAATGCATTCCCCGGAGGCGGAGACAGAGCTGCCAATGGAGCTTGCAGCCTTTATGAGAGATATATATGCTCTTCTTCAGGAGGAACTGTCCGATTTTGAGTACTGGGATCAAGCAGCAGCCCGTAGAGAGAGCTTCCGTGAGGAAATCAGATTTGAGGTAAGCGGAAACAGGACATCTCTTCCTTTTGGAGAAATCAGCAGGACGCTGGAGGCCTTTTCGGAGAAGTTGAACCGGGCAGTGGAAAAAGCCATGGAGTACGGTCAGGGAATCATGCCCACCTACTTTACCTTTGAGGCATCTGAGTTCGAGAAGGTGCTGAATGAAGATGGAACGCCTCGAATCAGCCCTTGCGGTCTGCCCGGTGCCCGTGTAAAAAAGTTCAGCCTTGTGCAGATGCCACGTTTTTTGGAAGGCCCGGCCAGAATGCTTTCCGCCTGCGGAAAGGAAGACCGGAAAAAAGCGGCAGAAATGTGTGACAAAATCAAGAAGACGGATATTTATGACAGCAAACTGAAGATGTATAAGACTTCCGAATCCATTGAAGGTATCTCCATGGAGAACGGGCGTGTCCGTTCCTTTACGCCCGGATGGCTGGAGAGGGAGAGCGTCTTTCTACATATGGAGTACAAATATTTTCTGGGTATGCTGAAAGCCGGCTTGTACGACAGGTTTTATGAGGCCGTCAATGATGCACTGATTCCTTATCAGAAGCCGGAGATTTATGGGCGGAGTATTCTTGAGAATTCATCTTTCCTGGCCTCCAGTGTGAATCCGGATCCTTCTGTCCATGGTCAGGGCTTTGTGTCCAGGCTTTCCGGTTCCACGGTGGAAATGCTTTCCATGTGGCTGGGTATGTTCCTGGGAGAGGGAGGATTTACGTACGAGGAGGGGAAACTGCGGTTTGGTCTGGTGCCAAGGCTGTCCCGGGAAATGTTCGATGAGAATGGGGAAGCCTCATTCATGCTGCTGGGAAGCTGTAAGGTCACCTACCATAACGAGACCGAAAAGAGTACATACGGTGAGGACGGAGCAAAGGTGTACCGCATTGAGTTGTATGAGGAAGGCGGCAGCAGTCATAAAGTGGAAGGCTTTTGTCTAGATGAGGAGTTGGCACGGAAGCTCAGGGAAGGCGGCCTTTCAAAAATTGACGCTTACCTGAATTAGCATGAAAAGAAGATCCAAACGGAGGGGAAAATGAGTAGATATTCTTATACTGACCGATACGGTTCATTTCGTATGCAAAAACCTGAATTTAACAGTTATCTGTATTTCCCGCTGGCGGGTGAGTCCGGCTTAAAGGCAAGTGTTACGCCCCTGCTGGGAGGAGACAGCAAGATAGACCAGAATACATTCCTGCTGGAGCCGGTGAGTGTGGAAAATCTGCACAATTCAAAGAGTACCCGCAATTTCTGGTGTGTTTTGGATGAGAAAAGGGCATGGTCTGCTACAGGCGCTTCTGCGGAGGCGGAGGCGCTTAAGGGAACGCCGGAGGAGGAAGAAAGCAATCTTGATGCCGGTGTGATGTGGCACCGTGTAGAAAGGCGGTCAGAGAAGTATTCTTTGGTATCTGAGATCACTTCCTTTGTGCCCTGTGATGACCGTACATTTGAGGTCATGTCCGTGACTGTAAAAAACCCGGGAAAGGAGCCGGTCAGCTTTACTCCTGTGGCGGCAATTCCCCTGTATGCCCGCTCGGCGGACAATATCAGGGACCATCGCCATGTCACATCCCTGCTCCACCGGATAAGTGTCAGCCAGTGGGGAGTGGAAGTGACGCCCACCCTGACCTTTGATGAAAGAGGGCATAGGAAGAATGTTTTGTCCTATTTCGTATACGGGGCGGATGATAAGGGCAGGGGACCGGAAAAGTGTTGTCCAAGGACAGAGGACTTCATCGGGGAGGGCGGCAGCTTTGCCAGACCCGGGGGACTTTGGGGGCTTGAGGACAACTGCTGGGTGACAGCCGGCCTCGAGACGGCCGGTGGGGAGGCGGTAGGAGCTCTGGCCTTTCAGAGGAGAACCCTTGCCCCGGGTGAAGAAGCCTCCTTTTGTATCTGCATGGGAATAACATCGTGTGATGACAGGGAAACGTTCCGCGTGAGCCTGATGAAGGAATACGCATCACCCTCCGGGGCGGAAGCTGCTTTGGAGAAGGTACGAAAGGACTGGCGGGAAAATATAAATGTCCGGTTTGAGACCGGAGATAAAGATTTGGACGGATACCTTTACTGGGTGGCATTTCAGCCCATTCTGCGGAGAATATACGGCTGTTCCTTCCTGCCATATCACGACTACGGAAAGGGCGGCAGGGGCTGGCGGGATTTGTGGCAGGACTGTCTTGCCCTGCTGCTCATGGAGCCCGACGGAGTCAGGCAGATGCTGCTGGAAAATTACGGCGGTGTGCGCATGGACGGCACCAATGCCACCATTATCGGGCAAAAGCGGGGAGAGTTCCTTGCGGATCGCAACAATATTGTCCGGGTCTGGATGGATCACGGGGTCTGGCCGTTTATGACCACCAGTTTCTATATCATGCAGACAGGAGATATTCCTGTTTTTAACGAGGAGGTGCCCTATTTTAAGGACAGGCAGATCTGCCGCGGCGAGGACAGGGATGAACAGTGGAACCCGGAGCAGGGAACATTGCAGATGAGTCCCGAAGGGGTTGTAAAGGGCACGGTGCTGGAGCACATTCTGCTGCAGAACATTACCGCTTTTTATGATGTTGGCGAACACAACCATATCCGGCTCAGGGGTGCGGACTGGAATGACGCCTATGATATGGCGTCGGAGAACGGTGAGAGCGTGGCCTTTACGGCGGCCTATGCAGGCAATCTGGACCAGCTTGCGGAGCTGACGGAGCGCTATGCTGCCACAGTGTCGGAGACCATGGAGTTTCAGCGGGAGATTTTGTGCCTGCTTCAGGACAGAGCGGAGATTTATGATTCTGTACAAAAAAAGAAGGAATTTATAAGGGAGTACTACAATTCCTGCAGACATGAGCTGAGGGGAGAGAAACGGAAGGTTTCCCTTGCACAGGTGGCAAAGACGCTGCGCGGTATGGCGGACTGGCTTAAAAGACATATCAGGATGACGGAGTGGCTGGAAACGCCGGAGGGCGGGTTTTACAACGGCTATTATGACAATCATAAAAACAGACTTGAGGGAAGTTTCCCGGGCGGAACCCGGATGACCCTGACCAGCCAGGTGTTTCCCATCATGTCGGGCACGGCTACGGAAGAGCAGGTGGGACGGATTGCGGAGGCAGCGGACAGACTGCTGTACGAGCCCAAGCTGGGCGGATATAAGCTGAACACGGATTTTGGCGAAGTAAAGGATGACATGGGGAGAGCCTTCGGCTTTGCCTATGGACACAAGGAGAATGGGGCAGTCTTTTCGCATATGGCTGTCATGTATGGCAACGCACTGCTGCAGCGAGGGTTTGTGCGGGAAGGGTATAAGGCTCTGGATGCCCTGTACAGGCAGGCGTCCGACTTTGAACACAGCCGCATTTATCCGGGACTGCCGGAGTATTTCGACGACAGGGGAAGGGGGATGTACCCTTATCTCACAGGCTCTGCAAGCTGGCTGCTGATGACTATGGTGACGGAAATCTGCGGTGTCAGGGGTATCTACGGGGATTTAAGTTTGCAGCCCAGGCTGGTGAGGGAGCTGCTGGATGAGAACCGCAGGATGAACATCCGTCTGAATTTTGCAGGAGTGCCCCTGCACATCCGCTTTCAGGCGCAGGAGGAGCAGGATGTTTACACGGAAGTAAAGAGTGTGACTCTGGACGGGGAAGCTGTAAGCGGGAACATAATTCCCAGAGATGTGCTGCAGAGTGTGAGAACGGAGCGGGAGATTGCTATAATTATATAGCGAGGAATTTGATAAGACACAGTTATATAATATATAAAATATATTGATTTTACTTATATGGCAGGATATGATATGCTATGTAAGGAAGCAGCGGACGGAGGGATTGCTTTCCGTCCGTTTTATTGTCCATGTATTGGGACATCTCTTTGTAAGAAGAAAATGGAGGAAAAATATGGTTAAGGCTATTGTAGGCGCCAACTGGGGCGATGAGGGAAAGGGTAAGATTACCGATATGATGGCGCAGGAGGCGGATATTGTAGTGCGCTTTCAGGGAGGGGCAAACGCAGGGCATACGATTGTAAACAACTACGGAAAGTTTGCGCTGCACACCCTGCCGTCCGGCGTGTTTTACAGTCATACCACCAGTGTCATCGGAAACGGGGTCGCACTGAATATCCCGCTTCTGTTTAAGGAACTTCAGTCCATTGTGGAGAGGGGAGTTCCCGCACCGAAGCTTCTGATATCCAACAGAGCGCAGATTGTGATGCCCTATCACATTTTATTTGACCAGTATGAGGAGGAAAGGCTTGGGGGCAAGTCCTTCGGCTCCACTAAATCAGGTATTGCGCCCTTTTACTCTGACAAATATGCAAAGATCGGTTTTCAGGTCAGTGAGCTTTTTGACGAGGAACTGTTGAAGGAGAAGGTCGAGCGCGTCTGTGAGATGAAGAACGTGCTTTTGGAGCATCTGTATCACAAGCCCCTCATTGACGCAAAGGAGCTTCTGGAGACATTGCACGGGTACAGGGAAATGGCGGCTCCCTATGTGGGGGATGTGTCCGCATTTCTGGACAAGGCACTTAAAGAGGGAAAGACCGTGCTGCTGGAGGGGCAGCTTGGCACTTTGAAGGATCCGGACCACGGTATTTATCCCATGGTAACTTCCTCCTCCACACTTGCAGCCTACGGAGCGGTTGGCGCGGGGCTGCCGCCTCATGAGATCAAACAGATTGTTACGGTCTGCAAGGCATATTCTTCCGCGGTCGGAGCGGGGGCATTTGTCTCGGAGCTCTTTGGCGATGAAGCGGAGGAACTGCGCCGCAGGGGCGGTGACGGCGGAGAGTATGGCGCTACCACCGGAAGACCCCGGCGTGTGGGCTGGTTTGACTGTGTTGCTTCCAGGTATGGGTGCCGTCTGCAGGGTACTACGGATGTGGCTTTTACGGTTCTGGATGTACTGGGCTATCTGGATGAGATTCCTGTCTGTGTGGGCTATGAGATTGACGGACAGGTCACCACGGAGTTTCCGGTTACGGCTAAGCTGGAGAAGGCAAAGCCTGTGCTGGAAAAGCTGCCCGGCTGGAAGACTGAGATCCGCGGCATCAAAAAGTATGAGGACCTGCCTGAAAATTGCAGAAATTACATTGAATTTATTGAGAAACGGATCGGGTATCCCATCACCATGGTCAGCAACGGACCCGGCAGGGACGATATTATTTACAGAGAAAGCGCATTGGCATGATAAGTAATCTGGAGTATTACAAGGTGTTCTATTATACGGCAAAATGCGGCAGCGTCACGGGAGCTGCCGCTTTGCTGTCCATATCCCAGCCGGCTGTGAGCCAGTCCATAAGGCAGCTGGAAAAGAATCTGGGAGTTACCCTGTTTGGCAGGGCGTCCAGAGGAGTGAAGCTTACCGCGGAGGGAGAGCTTCTGTATTCGTATGTGGCAAAGGGATATGAGCAGATTGAGATCGGGGTGGAGAAGGTGCGGCAGATGCGTAACCTGGAGCTGGGAGAGGTACGCATCGGGGCAAGCGATATGACGTTAAAGTTTTACCTGCTGCCCTTTCTGGAAAAATTTCATGAGCGGTATCCCGACATCAAAGTTTTTGTCACCAACGGGCCTACGCCGGAGACGCTGAAAGCCCTAGGAGAGGGCAGAATTGATTTCGGGGTGGTCAGCACACCCTTTGAGGCCCCGGATAACATAAAAGCCATGCCGGTGCGTGAAATCGAGGATGTGTTTGTAGCGGGCAGGCGGTTCCTGCCATACAAGAACAGGATGCTGGACTTTAAGGAGCTGGAAAAGCTGCCCATGATCTTCCTGGAAAACAATACCAGCAGCAGAAGCTATATGGATGAGTTTTTAAGGGAGAACGGAGTCGTATTGCAGCCTGAATTTGAACTTGCCACAAGCGACATGATCGTGCAGTTTGCTTTGAGGAGCTTAGGTATAGGATGTGTGGTCAGGGAGTTTGCCGGAGAGGCGCTGGAGTCCGGTCTGCTGTTCGAACTCAGGTTTAATAAGATGATACCAAAGAGGAGCTTCTGCGTGGTACAGAGCCGCAAGGCGGTGATGCCCGCGGCCGCGGAAAAGCTGCTGGAGATAATGCAATACAGGGAAAACGGCCCGAAAAAATAGACGGAGGTTTTGAAATTGACTGACATGAAGGCAAAAATGCACACGGGAGAACTCTACTTCCCGGGTGACGAAGAGATTATGAGAGAACAGCAAGTCTATCAGGATCTGCTGTGTGAGTACAATCAGACCAAGCCATCAGAGGGAGAAAAAAGAGCGGAACTTTTGAAAAAGATGCTGGGTGACTGCGGCGAGGGTGTGTATATTGAAGCGCCTTTTTATGCTAATTTCGGCGGTCATCACTGCCATTTTGGCAAGCTGGTATATGCGAACTACAATCTGACATGCGTGGATGATACTCACATTTATATCGGGGATTATACCATGCTGGGACCGAATGTAACCATCGCAACGGCAGGACATCCGATCTTACCGGAGCTTCGCCAAAAAGGACTTCAGTATAACATGCCCGTTCACATCGGCAGTAACTGCTGGATCGGAGCAGGTGCCATCATTATGCCGGGCATAACAATCGGCGATAACGTTGTGATCGGCGCAGGAAGTGTTGTGACCAAAGACATTCCGTCAAATGTAGTTGCTGTAGGAAATCCCTGCAGGATCATGCGTGAGGTTGGTGAGCATGACCGGAAATACTATTTCAGGGACAGAGAAATCAATTATGACGAATGGAAGGGTTGAAAAGAAAGAACCTGATCAGTCTTTCGTTTGGCCTTCCTCTGCATTACCGCCCAGGTCAAAGTCCGCAAAGGTGTGTTTCTGCGTCAGCTTGCCGTACATCCAGGTGTAGACCCAGATGAGGATGGGGATGACGATGGTGGCGTAGAGACACATCCGGAACAGATGCCCGGAGGCGGAACTGTCTGCAATGGCGGCGATGAGAGTCGCAATATACATAAGAACCAGCAGGACAATGCCGATAATGGCAACCACCTGCTTGGAGGTCATTTTTTTCCCGGAATTCGGAGTCCGGCTGCTCTGTGCTTCATTAGTTTTTATATCTTCTTTCATAAAGTTGATTCTCCGCATTCTGCCGCCATCCGGCGGCATTTTTGTTTATTTGTAACTATTCAGAACCATGCTTAATTTTATAAAACAGGCGATTTTGCGAATGGATTCTGAATAGTTATCCAAGATTTTAGCATGTTTTTCGGGCAATGTCAAAATTATCGGGTTGAAAGTTTTAGCTGCCTGTGGTATGCTTTTTTTGTAATGCCTATTAAAATGATAGGATATGAGCGCGGAAGAAGGGCGGGCATGAAACATGACACTGACACAATTGGCTTATGTGGTAAAAATAGCAGATACGAAATCAATGAACAAAGCGGCAGCGGAACTGTTTGTATCACAGCCTGCATTGTCCGGTGCGGTCAGGGATCTGGAAGATGAACTGCATATAGAATTGTTTATGCGTACGAACCGCGGGATTGTGGTTACAACGGAAGGGGAAGAGTTTTTAAGCTATGCCAGGCAGATGGTGGAACTGAATAAGCTGATCAGCGAGAGATATGTGGAACATAAGCAGGCAAAGAAGAAGTTCAGTGTATCCATGCAGCATTATTCCTTTGCAGTGGAGGCTTTTATAGAATTAGGCAGTCAGCTTTCCGTGGGTGAATTTGAACTGGCGGTACATGAGACAAAAACCCATGAGGTAATTGACAATGTAAGAAATTACAGAAGTGAGATTGGCGTGCTCTATGTGAATGATTTTAATGAAAAAGTGCTGAAAAAGATATTTGCGGAAAATGAGCTGGAGTTTTTTCCGCTCTTTGTGTGCGGGGTATCTGTGTACCTGAGCAAAAATCATCCGCTGGCGGGACAGAAGAGAATTAAGTTTGAGGAGCTGAAAGACTATCCGTGCCTGTCATTTGAGCAGGGGGAAAAGAATTCCTTTTATTTTGCGGAAGAAGTATTGAGTACTCTGGATTATAAGCAGACGATCAAGACGGATGACAGGGCTACCATGCTGAACCTGATGGTTGGCATGCAGGGCTATACTTTGTGTTCGGGAATCATATGTGAGGAACTAAACGGCGGTAACTTCGTGTCCGTGCCCCTGGATACGGAAGACACTATGACCATTGGATATGTGAAGCGCAAAAATATGCCCCTTAGCCTTCTCGGACAGAAGTATATTGAGATATTAAAAAAATATGGCGTCAAATGATTTCTATATATAGTATTCACAGGAGTCCGGCTGTCCATCTATGACATCCTGTAAAGTAATGCTGTTCAGGTAATCAAGGACAACACGATATAACCCTTCGTATACCGGAAGAGTAAGGCAGGAATCACATTTTTCACAAAGGTTTGGGGAATTGTCCATGCAGCTTACAGGAGCCAGACTTCCCTCTGCGCTCTCGAGGATTTCTCTTACCGTGATCTCAGAAGGTGCCTTTGCAAGCCGGTATCCCCCCATATGGCCTTTGTTGGCATTCAGCAGATTGCCTCTGTTTAAAAAAGGGATAATCTGCTCCAGGTATTTTTTTGAAATATTCTGCCGGACAGAAATGTCTTTCAGGGCAATAAAGCCTTCATTGTAATGCTGGGCGAGATCGATCATCATGCGGAATGAGTATCGCCCTTTCGTTGATATTTTCAAAGCGGTTCCCTCCTTTAAAGCCTATTTTACCACAGGATATATAGGCGTTCAAGCGGTTCAGGGTATAAGAGATGCTGATAACTGCTTCTAAGAAGAATGTAATACCGAAGTCGGGCTGCACAAGGTATAATTACCTTGTTAATGACCTTATTCCGAAGCAGGAAACGGGAGATTTACAGAGCCATGCGGCCGGAAAACGGAAAGGAAGGATCAAACACATGGATTACGGATTTTCAACAAAATGTATCTACGGAAACGGGAGGGAGTTTGATAAGGACAAGACAGGTGCGATCAGTTTCCCGATTTATCAGACAGCCACCTATGCGCACCCGGGTGTGGGACAGAGTACAGGTTTTGACTACAGCCGCCTGCAGAACCCTACAAGGCAGCAGGTGGAACAGGTGGTGGCTGCCCTTGAGGGAGGGGTGGATGCACTGGCGTTTGCGTCAGGAATGGCTGCCATCACGGCGATGATGGAATTGTTCCGGCCGGGAGATCATCTGATCACAGACGCGGACCTGTACGGCGGGAGCATCAGACTTTTTGATCATGTCAGTGAGAAAAACGGAATCACTTTCAGCCATATAGACTGCGCTTCGGAGGATATTGAACCTCATATAAAAGAGAATACGAAGGCAATCTATATCGAAACGCCTACAAACCCCATGATGAACGTCATTGATATCCGTAAAGTGTCTGATATAGCAAAAAGGCATGGACTCTTATTGATTGTTGACAACACGTTTATGTCCCCGTATTTTCAGAAGCCCTTTGAGCTTGGAGCTGATATCATCATTCACAGCGGCACAAAGTTTTTGGGCGGACATAATGATACACTGTCAGGATTTATCGTGACAAATTCCCGGGAAATTTCAGATCGACTGAGATTCCTGATCAAGACGGTGGGCTCAGGGCTTGCACCCTTTGACAGCTGGCTGATTCTTCGCGGCATTAAGACATTGCCCCTTCGGATGGAGAAAGCGCAGGAAAACGCAAAGGCTGTTGTGCAGTATTTACTGCGGGAGCCAAAGGTGCTGAATGTATATTATCCGGGGATAGAAGGAACAAAGGGCTATGAAATCTGCCGGTCACAGGCAAGCGGGTTCGGCAGTATGCTTACCTTTGAAGTGGAGAGCAAAGAGCTTGCATTCCATATTCTGGGTGCAACAAAGCTGATACCGTTTGCGGAAAGCCTTGGCGGAACGGAAACGCTGCTCACCTATCCCGCAACCCAGACACATGCAGATGTGCCGGAGCATATCCGCATAAAAAACGGGATTACGGACAGAGTGCTTCGGCTGTCAGCCGGAATAGAGGATAAAAATGATCTGATAGCCGATCTGGAGCAGGCGTTTTCTTCCTTCGGATGATGAGCCATACATGAGCAAAAGATAAACCTCCGGTTGCCGGAAGATAACAGACAATAAAAAGGAGCAGGAATAATGCAGGAAGAAAATATACAGTTTGATAAAGTGACAGAACGAAAAAATACGGACTGTCTGAAGTATGACTTTGCTGTGAGACGGGGAATGCCGGAAGGAGTACTGCCGCTTTGGGTGGCGGACATGGACTTTATGACGTCAAAAAAAATACTCGACGCGATAGAAGCAAGAGTACGGCACGGGATTTTCGGCTATACCGAGAGCGGTGAGGAGTACTTTGAAGCTGTGTCCGGGTGGATGAAAAAGCGTCACGGCTGGGAGGTGCAGCATGACTGGCTTGTAAAGACGCCGGGTATAGTATTTGCGCTTGCCATGGCAGTGAAGGCATATTCCAATGCAGGGGATGGGGTGCTGATCCAGCGGCCTGTATACTATCCCTTCACAGAGGTGATTGAGGATAACGGCAGGAAGGTGGTCAGCAATGACCTGGTGCTTTCAGAAGACGGAAAATATCATATTGATTTTGAGGATTTTGAAAGAAAGATTGCGGAGAACCGGATTCCGCTGTTTATGCTCTGCAGTCCCCACAATCCCGTAGGCAGGGTCTGGACGAAAGAGGAGCTTATCCGGATGGGAGAAATCTGCGAAAAGTACAATGTGACTGTTGTGAGTGATGAGATACATGAGGATTTTGTGTTCGGAGACAGGAAGCATTGTGTATTTGCGGATCTGAAAAAGGAATTTGCGGAGATGGCCATCACCTGTACTTCCCCCGGAAAAACATTTAACCTGGCAGGGCTCCAGGTTTCCAATATCTTTATACCAAATTCCAAGCTTCGTGTGCAGTTTAAAAGGCAGATTGCCGCAGCAGGGTACAGTCAGCTGAATACGATTGGCCTTACTGCCTGTGAAGCGGCATACCGTTATGGGGATGAGTGGTATGAGGCGATGTTGGAATACGTTGCCGGAAATATAGATTTTATGAGGGATTATATAAAGACGGAGATTCCCATGCTCAGGATGACAGAGCCGGAGGGGACTTATCTGGTGTGGGTGGATTTCAGAGGACTGGGATTACCGGAAGAAAAGCTGGAGGAGCTGATCGTAAAGAAAGCGAACCTGTGGCTGGACAGCGGCGCTATATTCGGAAAAACAGGGGCCGGGTTTCAAAGGTTTAATGTGGCATGTCCCAGGAGTATACTAAAGCAGGCGCTGGAACAGCTGAAGACAGCTATAAGGGAAAGTGATAGCCAGTTCTAAGAAACACATTGCTTATTTTGAGAAAATAGAATTGACAACAGGCCGGAGGGCGGATATAATTGCGTTATAACAAAACATACAAAGCCTATGAAAATAATAGGCGAAGAACGAAAAGACCAAAACATAAATGAATGAGGAGGAAAATATTATGTCAGAAATCAGGGAAAGCGCATTGGAATTAATCGGAGGAACACCGTTGCTTAAGCTTAACCGCTACAGTGAAAGGGCAGGCGTGAAAGAGGCAACTATTCTGGCGAAGCTTGAGTATCTCAACCCGGCCGGTTCGGTAAAGGACAGAATCGCATTGGCAATGATCGAGGATGCCGAGAAGAGCGGGAAGCTGAAGCCGGGAGCTACGATCATTGAGCCTACAAGCGGTAATACGGGGATCGGGCTGGCAGCAGTGGCTGCGGCGAAGGGATATAAAGCAATTCTCACTCTTCCTGATACCATGAGTGTGGAGCGTAGGAATCTTCTGAAAGCATATGGTGCAGAGCTTGTATTAACCGAAGGCGCAAAGGGCATGAAGGGGGCCATTGCAAAAGCGGAGGAGCTTGAGAAAGAGATTGACGGGGCAGTCATTCTCGGACAGTTTGTGAATCCTGCAAATCCTGCCGTACATAAGGCTACGACGGGGCCGGAAATCTGGAAGCAGACAGACGGCAAAGTCGATATCTTTGTGGCGGGCGTCGGCACAGGCGGCACTGTCACCGGCGTGGGAGAATATTTAAAGGGGCAGAATCCGGATATTAAGGTGGTAGCAGTAGAGCCCACCGCAAGCCCCGTTCTTTCTAAAGGAACCTCCGGCCCTCACAAAATACAGGGAATCGGAGCCGGCTTTGTTCCGGAAGTTTTGAACACTGAAATCTATGATGAAATTATCACGATTGAAAACGAAGACGCATTTGCGGAAGGAAGAGCATTTGCGCTAAGCGAGGGAATCCTTGTGGGTATTTCTTCCGGGGCGGCGCTGAAGGCAGCGGCAATTTTGGCGGCACGTCCTGAAAATAAGGGAAAAACCATAGTGGCGCTGCTTCCGGATTCCGGTGACAGGTATCTGTCTACTCCGCTGTTTTCCAACAACTGAAGAGCAACCGGCGGTTTTGTTGAACTTATGACGGAACCGCCGGTTTTTTATGGTTTTAAAGCGGAACAGTGCAGACTTCATATAGATATTTGCAGGGAAGTATGATATGATGCAGATGAGGTGAAATGTGATGACAATGGATGAACTGAAGCCGAAGCAGAGCGCTTACATCTTCTCCGTGGGAGGAAGCGGCGAGCTCAGGCATCATTTGCTGGATATGGGACTGACCCCCAGGACAGAGGTGACTCTTCAGAAGATTGCGCCCATGGGAGACCCTGTGCAGATTGAACTGAGAGGCTATGAACTGACTCTGCGGCTTGAAGAGGCACGAAAGATTGAGATTGAGGATATTCATCAGAAAGCGGTAAAACCTTCCGCAGAACGGCGGACGATGTCTGTGGCGCATCCGGGCGTGGGTGAGCTTGGCAGGGCCAAAAGCTATCATGTCCATGATGCGGGCAGTGAAATCCCCAAAGGAGAAAAACTTACGTTTGCGCTGGCCGGCAATCAGAACTGCGGCAAAACCACATTGTTCAACCAGCTTACCGGCGCAAATCAGCATGTGGGCAATTTCCCCGGAGTGACGGTAGACCGCAAGGACGGCACCATCCGTAATCATCCGGAAGCAACTGTGACGGATCTGCCGGGAATATATTCTCTTTCTCCCTACTCCAGCGAAGAAATCGTGACAAGGGACTTTTTGATGAATGCCCGGCCGGATGGAATTATCAACATTATAGACGCTACCAACATGGAGCGGAACCTGTATCTCACCATGCAGATCATGGAGCTTGGGATTCCCATGGTTCTGGCGCTGAATATGATGGATGAGGTCCGGGCCAACGGCGGTTCCGTAAGAGTGAACGAACTGGAGGAAATCCTGGGGGTGCCTGTGGTCCCGATTTCCGCAGCTAAAAATGAAGGCATTGAAGAACTGATCGACCATGCCATTCATGTGGCAAGGCACAGAGAAGCCCCGGGGAGGGTTGATTTCTGCTCGTCGGGCAGTGATGAGCATGACCCTGTGGGCGCGGTGCACCGCTGCATTCATGCGGCAATACATGCGTTGGAGCATGATGCGAAGGAAAAGGGATTGCCGGTTCGTTTTGCAGCCACAAAACTGGTGGAAAAGGATCATTTGATCGCCGAAAAGTTGTGTCTTTCGCCGGAAAAGGAAGAGGCATTTAAGCATTTAATATCTGTCATGGAGGCGGAGACGGGGCTGGACAGAGAAGCAGCTCTGGCCAATATGAGATTTTCGTTTATTGAATCTCTGTGTGACAAAACCGTGGTACGCCCTCATGAAAGCAGGGAACATAAGCGCAGTATGGCAATAGACCGGGTTCTGACCGGAAAATACACGGCAATTCCGTGTTTTATAGGTATCCTGGCTTTTGTGTTTGCCATGACATTTAATTTTATAGGGGCGGCTCTTTCTGATCTGATGAGCATGGGCGTTGACGCAGTGACGGCGTTATTTGACAGACTGCTCACAACTGCAGAGGTGAATCCGGTGGTCCGTTCCCTTGTCATTGACGGTATCTGCAGTGGTGTGGGCAGTGTTCTCAGCTTCCTGCCTACCATCGTCACACTGTTTTTCTTCCTCTCCATATTGGAGGATACGGGATATATGGCCCGGGTAGCTTTCGTGATGGACAGGCTGCTGCGCAAGATCGGCCTTTCCGGCAGGAGCATTGTCCCCATGCTGATCGGTTTCGGATGTTCGGTTCCGGCCATTATGTCCACCAGAACGCTCTCCAGCGAGAGGGACCGCAAGATGACGATTTTACTAACACCCTTTATGAGCTGTACGGCAAAGCTGCCTATTTATTCCATGATGGTCAGCGCATTTTTTGCAAGGAAATATCAGGCGCTTGTTATGGTTGGATTATATGTGTTCGGAATTTTCTGTGCTGTTTTATATGCGCTGTTCCTCAGGAAAACAAAATACCGCGGGGAACCGGTTCCCTTTGTGATGGAGCTTCCCAATTACAGGCTTCCGTCATCGAAAAGCGTGCTGCATCTGATCGTGGAAAAGGCTAAGGGCTTTGTCAGGAAAGCATTTACCATCATATTTGCGGCATCCATCATAATCTGGTTTTTGCAGACCTTTGACATTCGGCTCAACGTTGCGGCTTCCGCTGAGGAGAGCCTGCTGGCAATGCTGGGAGGTCTGGCAGCTCCTGTATTTGCTCCGCTGGGATTTGGAGACTGGAGGATTTCCACCGCACTGATTACCGGATTCACGGCGAAAGAGAATGTGGTATCCACTCTGACGGTTCTTTTGGGAGGAAACGTATCTTTGCTGGGAACATTATTTACACCCTTTACTGCCATCGTGTTTCTGATCTTTACTCTGCTTTACACGCCATGCGTTGCGGCAGTCGCGACGGTAAAGCGGGAGATGGGAGGCACAGGCGCGGCAGCGGTAACTGTGATCGTGCAGTGCGCAATCGCCTGGATGATGGCTTTTCTTGTCCATGGCGCAGGGATGATCTTCGGATTGGCATAAGGGGGATTGATGATGAATCTTGCGAGTATACTGGTGATTTGTATTGTGGCAGGTCTGCTGGCCTTTTCGATTGTACGGTCACGAAAAAACAAAGCGGACGAATGCAGCGGAGGCTGCGGGGATTGTGCCTTCCGGTGCAATCGTCAGAAATAAGCTTCAATGTGTTAGTTACAGCAATTCTATTGTTCTCAGGGTAAAAACGGCGAGGAAGACAGTAAAGATGGATATAATGGAAGTCCAGACCACAAGCTGGCCCGCCAGAATACCGTCATTATCCATCTCCTGAGCCATGATAGCGCTGGATACAGCCACGGGGGAGCCGAACAGAGCAATCAGTGCAGGGTATACGGCGGCATCAAAGCTGATAAGACCGGTGTATTTGGAGAGGATTACTGCAAGCCCGAGGGCGATCAGAGGAACCACTACAACGCGGGCGGCAGTCCCGATGAGGATTTCCTTCAGCATGCCCTTTACAGCCGAGAAATCAAACAGCCCACCCAGAATTACCAGTGCCAGAGGCGAACTGATCTTAGCCAGATTGCTGACTGCATCATAGAAGAATTTCAGGCTGCCGGACAGGGAGAACACAAGGCTTCCGGCCGCATTGACGGGGATAAAGGAGCGGATGCCCAGCACGATCAGACCGCATACCACGCCGATGATCAGGGGGTTTTTGGCTATTTTCAGCAGTACATCCTTCAGGTCTGCCTTATGGCCGTCTTCATTGTCAAGAAACATAGTCAGTGCGATGACGGCAAGAATATTGAAGGTGGGAATGGAGAAGGCGCTTAAAACGGCGGCGATTCCCTTTCCTTCCGCACCGCCCAGCGATTCCGCTAGGGGCAGTCCGATAATGGCAAAATTAGAGCGGAATACGCATTGCAGGATGACACCCTTCTGCCTGTTGTCGGGAACGGTCAGCTTTACCATGAGAAGCCCGATGAAAAATGCGGCGAAGATAGCAATTTCAGAGTAGACTACCACAGACCAGTTGATGTAGGTGAAGGACTCGATGTTATACACATTGGTAAACAGCAGGCAGGGCAGGCAGACGCGGAAGATCAGTTTGTTGCCCTTTTTAAACCAGTCCTGGTCAAGAAAGTGTTTCTTTTTCAACAGATAGCCCAGCAGAATCAGCAATATAATGGGCAGAATGGCATTTAGTGCAAACAGCAGTGTATCCATTTTTGTTCTTTTCCTCTCAATCTTCGGCTGCATTTGTCAGTAAATATATTATATTTTATACGGCCGGGAAGGACAAGCCTCTATTTTTGCGGGCAGGATAAAAATCAATAATGAAAACGGAAGAATCAACAGAAAGGAAAACAGTATGAAACCGGTAAACCCACAGGCAACACCGAATGCAGGGAAATTATTGCAGTATTTAAGTGAGATTGGCGGAAACAGGATCATCACAGGGCAGCATACCCAGACGGCTGCTATGGAAGAAATCGGGGAAATCAGGAAAATAACCGGGAAGGAACCGGCACTCAGAGGGTTTGAACTGCTTTCCTATTCGCCGAATATCCGCTATGAGACAGGGGATGAGCATTGCAGGAAAGAGATTGACGAAAACAGAAATACGCTGGAGCATGCTCTGGAATTCGGGAGGAACGGTGGTATTGTGACTTTCACATGGCACTGGTTTTCACCGCTTAGCGGCTGGGATAAAAGCTTTTACAGTGAAAAAACAGATTTTGATCCGGAAAAGGTATTGCAGGAAGGAACAGAGGAAAGGAAAGCATTTTATCATGATATGGACATCATGGCAGGGTATCTGAAGCCTTTTCTGGAGGAAGATATTCCGCTGCTGTGGCGGCCCTTTCATGAGTCGGAGGGCGGCTGGTTCTGGTGGGGAAGGAAAGGACCGGCTGTGGCGGCTAAGCTGTATCGTCTCCAGTATGAATATTTTGTAAATACCTGTCATCTGCATAACCTGTTATGGGTGTGGAACTGTCCGCTGAAGGAGGGATACCCTGGGGATGATGTGGTAGATATTCTCTCCCGTGATCTGTATGAGGAAAAGGGAACAAAGACAGATTATCGGAAAGAGTACGAAGAGCTTATCTCCGTCACTGCGGCCCAAAAGCCTGTGGCGCTGGCGGAAATCGGGATTCTTCCTGATATTGACATGCTTCGGAAAAGCCGGGTGCCCTGGTGTTATTATATGGTGTGGAGCAAGGGCTTTGTGATGACGGAGGAGTTTAACAGCCATGAGGCACTGCAAGGGATTTATGGCAGTGCTTATGCAGTTACTTATCCGGCAGGGCCTTTTCATTGAAATTGTCAGAACATTATGGTATAATGATTCTGCTCATTATACCCGGTGATCCATGGCTTGAAAATCAAATGCCTCCTTCGGAGTCGCTTGATTTTCTGCGCTCATGGTATAATTGCAATACTTGTATTAAAAAACACAAGACACGAGGTGCATAGAGATGTACGGTTCCCAAAATGAAAAATGGAAAGAAATATTCGGCGGAGCGTGGCAAAAAGTAACTGAATTCTGTCCTGAGATAGGCGGTTTTCTCGTAAATCATGAGTCGAACAGTGTTTTGTTTGACAATAATGCGAAAATGCTGACAAAAATGGATCATTCACCCGATTATGAAAAAGCTCAGGAACTGATTGATAAGCTCACAAAGCATTCCGACAGGGAAACCGGTCTTTCCGCCAGGATAATTGCCCGCAGCGGAGTGTATACTGCGGGGATTTTTAAACGATGTGAAACCAATGCCACAGACAGAAAGAAATGGACGCTCCCTGTATGTGAAATGTCTCAGCTCACTATTGCTCTTACGCAGAATACCGCGCCATCCCTTCTGGCCCTGATTGAATTAAAGATGTCCGACGGCAGGGAGCTTTCCGACTATCACATTTTCGGAGCGCTTACCGCAATTATAAAGTCTGCGCCTGAGAATACCATGCTTTCAGTGCATTCCGCCAACCGTTTTTGGATATACATACCCGATTTCAAGGGCAGCGGGAACGATTTTCTTTCTCAGCTTAGGGATGCTGTAAAAAATACCTATGCGGAGGATGAATCAGGAAGTTCCCCAGCGGGGCGGTATGTGACTTTTTCTGCGGGAATAGGCGAGGACGGGGCTATGCCGGCCAAAAGAATGAGCACTGCCGAGTTCGCGCTTTATGAGGCCGGTATGAGCGGTACAGGAGATATTGTAACCTATTCGTCCGAGCAATACGAAACAGATAAGAGCGAGTACGAGAGAACCAGCCGTTTCCTGCGACTTGTCAATGAAAATCTTTTTCTGTATTATTTCCAGCCTATTGTCAGTGCGAAGGATGGGGAGATCATTGCGTATGAAATGCTGATGCGAAGCGACAGCAGCATAGGGATGTTCCCCCTTGAAATACTTGACTGTGCCGAAAAAACAAAGCGCCTTTACGATATTGAGAAGGCGACTATGAGAAATGCGCTTTCCATAATTGAGAGGAATCAGGATATTTTAAAAGAGCGTAAGCTTTTTGTCAATTCCATTACTGCGCATATGCTTACCGATGAGGACTGGGAAGTTCTCGAGGAGGAATACGGGGAGCTTATGGAGAAAATGGTTATCGAGTTCACGGAGCAGACCGAAATCGACGACCAGAGTCTGGAAAAAATACGCACCCGCCTTGGCAGATCAAAGATTAAGATAGCTATTGACGATTTCGGAACGGGATATTCAAATACTTCAAATCTGATCAAATACAGTCCTGATTATGTCAAGATAGACCGTTCGCTTATCGAGGGAATAGATTCAAAGCCCATCATCAGGAAGCTTGTTTCAGGATTTATCGAGTTCATCCACGAAAACGGATACCAGGCCCTTGCGGAGGGCGTTGAAACATATGAGGAGCTTCAGACAATGATACAGCTGGGCTCAGACCTGATTCAGGGATACTATACGTCAAAGCCGAAGCCTGTTATGCTTCTTGAGATATCCAACAGTATTTGCGGCGATATTAAAACCATCAACCTATCTAATTCAGACAGTATTTCAAGACCTTATCACCCTGAGGAAGGCGAGGAGGTTGACCTGTGCCTGATTAAGTCGGATGGCTATAATTCCGTTTTTGTTGAGACGGAAAATGTTACACTGAAAGGAAGAAAAGACATTTTCCTGGATACGCTGATCATGATCAAAAACGAAATCAAGACAAAGATCACGCTGGAAAATGTCCACATAAAAACAGAAAAGGATTTTCCGACCATAGCTCTCGGGGAGGGTGCAGAAGTGGAACTTGCAGCTGAAGGAGAGAATGACTTTGACGGCCGGGGGATATATGTACCGCAGAGCTCTTCGCTGCTGATAACGGGAAACGGAGAGCTTAAGGTTACTTCAAACAGGGATGACTGCTATGCAATAGGCGTGGATTCCAACAGTTCCCCCGGAAATATAGTTATCAATATAAGCGGAAAACTCAATGTGAAAGCCAACGGAGATTCGTCTGTTGCGATCGGCGGGGGGAAGAACGAGAGTTCAAATGTTATCCGCGTTCTTAGCGGTGATATCTCGATTACCTGCACGGGCAGGCGCTGCGTCGGAATAGGTATTGCTTCGGGCAACAGTATTATCGATATGGAAAACTGTAAGTGCAGTCTGGATATAAACGCTCCCGATGTCGTAGGAATAGGTTCTTTCGACAGTAATGTGGACATTGACATGAAGCACATCAGCCTAAGTGAAACCTTCAACGGCATAAAAATTGCGGGAGTGGGAACGATTGAAAACGGCGCCGGAAGAATAGCCATGTCAGATGGAAGTATGAACGGTGTCATGAAAGGCAGAGTTGTAAACTGTGTGGGAAGCCGAGGCGGAAGAGTCAACTGTCATGTGAAAAATTCCGATGTGACACTTTACTGTGAAGGCAGTGCAGTGTCGGGGGTTGGCGATATTTACGGTGAGGGTGATGTTATACTCGAAGAGGCAGGATTGAATTTTAATTTCCGCACAAGCGAAGCGTTTGCTTACGGAAGCCGCAGCGGTCTTGTGAAATGCGAGAACTCGACAGAAGATATACGTATTAACGCATAGCATAAGTTATTTGGCATACTTATCTCTGTATTAGCCGGGAGAATGACCGGAATACTTTTTGACACCGGAGAAGTGCGATGGATTGTAAAGCGATTCTGTCAAAAATGACATTGGAGGACAAGATCAGCCTTTGTACTGGCGCGGACTTCTGGCATTCCAAGAGGATGGAGAAATATTGAATTCCTTCCCTTACTATGTCCGACTGTCGTCATGGACTCCGCTTCCATAGTGGTGAGGCGG
>CAMWJV010000022.1 GCA_947174665.1 uncultured Lachnospiraceae bacterium | reverse complement strand
TCAGGCTGTTTCAAAATGGGAAAATGGTACGTTGCCGAATGTGGAAGTTTTAGTAGAACTTGCTAAAGTTTTGAATACGACGGTTGACGAGATTCTTGTGGGGAGGGATAAGAGCACCGAAACCTTTTCATATAGTAAAGCCGGAGTGGATATTTCCTATACGGACACTATCAAAAAGGAAATGGCGGTATATCTGAAAACGGATAACGAACGCGTTTTAAATGGCGTAGGTCCTTTTGCATCTCTATACGATATAGGATTTTCAAATATAGAAGATCCTATATTGGTTTTAAAATCAGAAGAACCTGGTTCTAAACAAAAATTAGCTATGGAGTACGGATACAGTGAGTCGATATGTCATGATATGATAAATCATTTGGTAAATGATATTGCAGTAATGGGAGCGAAACCGCTTGCAGTACTTGACACTATTGTGTGCGGAAAGGCAGAAAAAGAAACAATAAAGTCTTTTGTGAAAGGCATATCCGAAGCGTGTCAGGAAAACGAATGTAATTTGGTTGGTGGAGAAACTTCCATCCAACCGGATGTTGTCAGTAGTGGATTATATATACTCACGTCCAGTATTGCAGGTATCGTTTCCAGAAGTAAAGTTATTGATGGCACCGATATTCACGAAGGAGATATTGTGCTGGCAATAGCCTCGAATGGCCTTCACACAAACGGTTATACATTAGTTCGGTTGTTGATGGAAAAAATGCCACAAATAAAACTGGACAAGATAGGTGGAGAAACTTTTATTGAACAAATTATGAAACCACACACGCCATACTACAAGTCAATAAAATATCTATTTTCTGATAGTAGCGTTCACGGTATGGCGCATATCACCGGTGGTGGTATAGAAGGAAATTTAGGCAGGATCATTCCGAATGGGTTATGTGCTAAAATATATTTGGATCAGGTAAAACCATTGCCCATATTTTCTTATATCAAGGCAGTTGGAAATATTGATGAACCTGAAATGCTCTCTACATTTAATTGTGGTGTTGGCATGATTGTTGTTGTAGAAAGACAACATGCAAAGAGGGTAGAAGAACTTATCAAAAATCATTATGATTGCTACGAAATTGGTATAATTGAAACTGGGAGCAAAAAAGTAAATTTTAAAAATAATATTACTTGGTGAAAAGAGAAACCCCTCCAGTATAAGTCGTTAGACTTGTGCTGGGCAGGTATTTCGCTCTCAAGCGCTGAGAACTTCTACTTTTCGAGAAAGCAGTTAGGTATTTGGATAAATAAAGTCTCCCTTGTTTCGGCTCATAAGGGCAAAAATAAGGGAAAATATATAAGGTTTGAGCATTTGACTGGCGAAATGCCTTGAAATTACATGGTTTTTACAGAATAACTAAGACAAACCGGAATTTGTATTGGAAGGGATAATGTTAAAATACGAGAGGCTGTAGAAAATGTTATCAAAGATTTTAATCTGGACAGGTCAAGAATATTTGAAGTATCTCATCTGAAATATGCGGATGTAATAAAGAAAATTGAGAAAACATTTATAAAAAATGGAGGGGTATTGCATTGGTCTAACATAGAAAACAGATTCAATCCTTCTTTTACTCTAAAGACACAGTACATTGGAAATAATAGATTATGGTATCAGTCATTAGTAAAAATAATTCCGGACACGCTTCATTATGTGCTTTTTGAAGATACTGTAAATTTTCATACTAAGTATTGGGTGTATGAAATGTTTCCAAATGAAATTATCACAGTAATAAGCGAAAGCATTCCCAGTCCGGATGATTTTTATATTGTTTCAAAAAAATTTGAATGGCTTATAAGTGAGTGTCATGAAGATGTTGTTTATTTTGTAGGAGATAAAATTGACATTTCGCTAATTGAAAAGGAACTTTGAAATTTTCTATTTGTTCCATAAATTCCGGTTTGTAAATACAATTATAACATGTTTTTAACAGGTACACAATTCCGAAAAGGGAGTATTATAAAAGTCCTGCCTGTGCTTAAAGTATGGGTAGGGCAAATTATTTGCAATAATTATGCATTCCTATACTATATTGGATACAGACAGGATAAGATAGAGACAGGATGCCCTGGCTTTTGCAGAAAGGATATAATAACATAATGAAGATATATCTCAAAATTATTATAGCAAGTAGTATCATTGTTTTCTGTATTGCCATAATAATGTTTTTAATAGGTCGTAAATTTGATATCGGAGAAGAAAAAGGTTTTGAAAATATAGAGAATTTTAATAGCCTGTCTTTAGATCGGCAGAAGCAGATATTGAATCTGATTGGTGAATGGGAACTTGTGGAGTGGAGTGTTCAGTGGCGGGGATATGGTTATAATCAGGACTGGTGCGAGCAAGATGACTTCTATATAGGCAGAAAGGTTGAGATACGGCCGGATGGTACTGCAATATATATGGATGAAAATTATCAGGTGGAACAGGATGAGATATTAGTAATGGGCATTGATATTGCGTTGGGGAGTGGTTACATTGCAGGAGATGCAGAACGATTAGGAGAGCAAATCATACTTGCATTTTCTTCTGCAACTAATAAAGGCAGATTTTGGATTCATATTGGCGAGGATGGGCAGGTATACTACCGTGATTTAATGACGGGAGGACTATATTCAATGCAAAATAGGATGGGAGAATGAAGTAGTGAAAAGAATAGTTTTAATGATTACTGTACTAATGTGTATGGTATGCAATGCAGGCTGTACAAATGGAAACAGCAAGGAAATGGAAGTTGACGATAAAGCATGCTTTGACGGTGAAATGATCAAGTATTTAAATATGTCTGTACAGGAGATACTTGACCTGACAAATGCAGAAATTGATCTGCTAAGCAGCAGCGTGGTATTTGAACCCAATGTCTTTTTTCCGTATATAGAAACGGATTCTTTTCTCATTATTTGCAGAAGTACGGATACAACATATACTCCTATATATATTATGCTGTATCAGGATGATGAGGAGAAATATCTGGAAATGTTACAATTAAATAGTGCTATGAATTTTCAGGATATCATGGAAGTTATGGGAACGGCATCTGTGGAGGAGTCAAAGGAACGGGCAGGCGGCTATAAAAGATATATGATATCATTTGTATCCGGTGAACTGGAATATTGTTTTTGTTCCGACGCTCAGGATGGCCGGAGATTTGAATTATTTATTGGTCTTGCATCTAAAATGATGGATGTGGAACAGAGTAAAAGAGCAGAAGTAGATAAGACGGACCAACTATTAGAGCAGGCGTATATTATCAGCCGGTTTAAAAAAGATAATTTGGGGAGCAGGCGAAGCAGTGGAGACAATAACAAAAATCATCAATGAATGGGATCCTATTGGGTTCTTTCCGATGGCGCCTAAAAACGAATATGTAATTGAAATAGAGAAGATTCATGAATATATTTTAAAAAATCAAAACCTTAAAACTAGAACATTGGCAGAAGTAATAAACAAAATATTTGTGCAGGCATTTGGTGCAGATGTTTATGATGAAAATATAGATCAATGTATATTGGTTGCAGAAAAAATATTAAAGAATGAAAAGGATTCTGGACGAGCATACGATAATTATCGCGCATAATTTTCTTATGGAGTTGTTCGAAAATATCAGAACCGTATATTTAATGGCAAGTGGTAAAAGCAGTGGGAGGAGGACCATATTTTATGAAAAGATGTCCATGTTGTGGTTATTTAACTATTGATGATTCATATGAAGTAATTACGGATATTTGTGCTGTTTGTTTTTGGCAGTACGATGTAGTGTCTCAAGATTATCCGGATATAAGTATAGGACCCAATAAGGTATCCTTGAACATGGCCAGAAAAAATTATAAAGCGATTGGAGCATGTGAAGAGCGTTTCGTAGATATAGTTCGTCCACCGTATGAAGATGAACTATAACAACCCGGGCAAGTACGAGGACCTTTACGATTACTACTGTACCGGCAATTTGGTGATTTATACGAATCTGAACGGTTATATATGAGAAAAGTATAAAAGAAAATTTTTATATTTCGGTAACGAGGTTGAAAGGAAGTACAAATGGCCATAGTATTGGATATAAATTTCCTGTGTAATAAAATGTTAAATATAAGTATCGTTGAGGAATTATTAAATGAGCATCAAGTGAATATCGAGTCTATTCATAGTATTGACAATTGGATGTGGGAAAATGAGAAGGAAGTTAAATGCCGGGAGCAGCTTGGAAGAATATTAAATACTGGTCAGATTGTGATAATCAAATTAAAACGCACATTAATCAAAGATTTGGGTTTATATATTGAAAAAAACGAATATTTTTATCATTATACATTGTGGATGAATACAGAAGGCTTTCCGGTATTGGATTGTGATAAGGTAAATGCGGGAAATCGCAAATTTTACGAAGGGATTTTTCAAGCGATTTTAAAAGCGAAAGAGAAAGTTAACAGTGCTTTTGAAGTTATAGGAATTGGATTAGAAACAGATATTTACTATAGCAGAAATATAATAGATATGATTCAAAAATCTCGAAATATAATGTTTTGGATTCCAGGCAGACATATTGAATTTATTAATGGGTTAAAAGGTTATGATGAAAAGAATATGGCTGGAGTGAAAATATTAGTGAAAAATAGTTATTAGAGAAAACCGGGAGCCGGATGGGTTTGTGCTGACAGGAAATTAAATGTAATAATTGCATTTATTAACTTTGAGAGGAACTTTTCATATGAAAAAGAAAAGAAATAATGCATTCTATTATGTGGTGGTGGCGTTTTCCCTTTTGATGATAATCTGCATGGTGAGAAGAGGCAATGAAGGAACAAATGGTTTTTTCTTTAAAGACGGACTAGAGACTGTAGAATATGAGGGTATATTTTTTCCTTTAAGTTGTAATATTATAAAACAAAATATAGAGTTACAGATCAGAAAGGTAATGGCATTTGACGAAGCGACTCTTTGGGCATTGGAATTAGAACAATTAGATGTGGCCGATCCGGAGGATGAGATCAGAAGGGGCGGACAATATCCGGGCTATTTTTATGTCATGGAAGACAAAATTTATCAAATGCCCCTGCCGGATATGAATGGATATAGTCAGGAGCGAGATGACGAAGTGATACAAATGATACAGAATGACAAGGAGAACTTCTTAGAGAGATGTCGTCTTGTCTGTTCGGAAGAGGGGACTGAAAATATAGCAGATGAAGAAGGCTGGCATGAGTATGTAGAAGTTGATGGTGAAAAAAGAATATTTCATATGTACAATGATTATACTGGCGGAACGAAAGAATATGAACACATTGTATGGGAGAGAGGAAAGGGGATTACATATTATCATCACGGCACCGGTTCAGGACTTATGGATGTGGAAATCGGATTGAATTTATACGAAAGTATGAAAACAGAAGATATACAAGAGCGACATGAAAAATATAAATTGACGAAAAAAGAGGCTCTGGATTTGGTATTTGAGTATTATACTGATTTTTGGAGGAAACACATTATTTTGTGAATTCCCGGGGAGATATATATCTTTTCTTTAGAGTATACAGTGATCTGTATGGTTCAAATGGGGATTATTATCGCACAGAGATATTTCAAAATTATGCAATCAATATGGTAAATAAACAGATGAGAGAAATATCGGGAACCTTTTTCGGTTTTTCTGTATCTATATTATGTGTAGAGTGATTTATTACAATAAAAAAGATAAATTTACGAGGGGGACATGAGTCAATGAAAAAAATTTTTACCCGGCGTCTGTTTATTTACATGTTGGTAGCGCTTCTCTTTACGATTACCGCTGTGTTTGTGCTGCAGACTGTTGTAAACCGGAATAATAATACCGCCAGCAGCCTGGACAAGCTGGAGGAGGTTAAGGAACGGCTTGCCGGCAACGAAGAGAATATAGCTCAGCTCACGGCAAATTTAGGTGAAAACAGTCTTGCCAAATCAAGGGCCTTCGCAGATATGCTGGCTGCTGATGACACCATCTATGGCAATGCTGCTAAACTAAACGAAATCAAGGAACGGCTGATGGTGAATGAATTACATATTATTGATGAAGACGGAATCATTACCAGCAGTACGATTGAGGCTTATATCGGTTTTGATATGAAGAGCGGCGAACAGTCCAATGCTTTTATGGTGATCGTGGATGACCCTTCCATAGAAATCGTGCAGGAGCCGCAGCAAAACGTGGCTGAAGGAATTATGATGCAGTATATCGGCGTGGCGAGGAAGGACGCGAAGGGATTTGTACAGGTCGGTGTACGTCCTGAAGTATTGGAAAGCATGCTTGCGGGAACTGAAATTTCCGTTGTTTTGCGGGACATTGATTTTGGTGACAGCGGATATATTTATGCAATTGACCCACAGAGCGGAATGATCCTGGCTCACCCGAATGCTGCTCTCATCGGGACTTCTGCTGTTAGTGCCGGGTTCCCGTCAAATTTTACGGGAAAAGGCAGTGCTAAAATTAACGGCGTGAGGGGATATTATGTTGCATCCGAATACAACGGTCAGGTCATAGGTACTTTTATGCCATCCGGCGAGTATTACAGCGATCGGAACAGCCAGACTCTGGTTGTTTCCATCAGCATGATCATTATTTTCGGAATCCTGCTGTTTATGATCAGCAGAATGGTGGACGGAAAGATTGTACAGGGCATCAACCGTATTACCGACTCTATGAAAAAAATTTCGGAAGGCGATTTTGAGATTACCGTAAATGAGCAGGGAAATTCGGAGTTTACGCAGCTTTCCGAGAGCATTAATAAAATGGTGGCCGGTATTTGTCAGAAGATCAATGAAAACGAATTGCTGGTGGAACGGCAGAAGGAGGACGTAGAACAAAACAGGCTGCTGATACAAAATGTCAAAAGTGCGTGTTCTGAGTTAAACCAGGCATCCGGCGCAACCTTGACAAATGCGGACAGCATATATCGTGGTACAGGCGAGCAGGAAAAGGCTGTAGCCGATTTGGAGCAGATTATGTCCCAATTGACACAGGAACTGAACAGCAGTGTAAATGTCTCTGTAAAAATCACGGAGGAAACGGGAAATACCGTACAGGAGATTCAGCAGACACAATCGCAGATGGAGCTGCTGAAAAAATCCATGCAGAACATCAGTGATATGTCCGCGGCTATTGAGAAGATCATCGGCGAAATAAATTCCATTGCAGAGCAGACTAATATGCTCTCTCTGAATGCTTCCATAGAAGCAGCAAGAGCCGGTGAAATGGGGCGGGGATTTGCGGTTGTGGCGACTCAGGTCGGCGAACTTGCCAACAGAAGCTCACTTGCGGCAAAAGAAACTACGGAACTGATCACGAATTCTATAAAGGCAGTGGAAAGCGGACAGGAAATTACGGATCAGACGGTGGCAGCCTTTGATGTTGTAGTAGAAAACATTGAGAGGGCCAATCGGGATGTTACGGAAATTACCGAAATGGTACGGCGTAACGTGGACACTGTAACCAATGCGGTCAGTCAGATTGGGAGAATTTCCAATGTAGTGGAGCAAAATGTACAGATTTCCCATGACACAAAGCAGGTATCCTCAGACATGGCGGATATTACAGGGAAACTGCTTGAGATGGTAGATGCTTGACATTTTTTTTAGAATAGGATACCATTTTTTATATGGTAAAGCAGGTGGAAGAAAAGGTTTTTTCCTTTGTGGAAAAACATGGGATGATAAACCCCGGGGATAAGCTTATCCTCGGGGTTTCAGGAGGGGCAGACTCTGTTTGCCTCTTGTTTCTGTTGTTGGAATACAGAAAAAGAGTGCCCTTTGAAATGACAGTGGTTCATGTGAACCATGGTATTCGTGGAAATGCTGCGGCGGAGGATGCCGCCTGGGTGGAGGCGCTTTGCCGGGAGCAGGGACTTAACTTTCGGCTGGAGTCTGCGGATGTGAGAGAGCTGGCAGCTCGGGAGAAATGCTCCGAGGAGGATGCGGGGAGGCGTCTGCGCTATAAAGCTTTTCAGAAGGCGGCAGAGGAGTTTGGCGGAACAAAGATCGCGGTGGCTCACAATGCAGGCGACAGGGCAGAGACCATACTGCTCCATCTGTTTCGGGGAAGCGGCCTGAAAGGCCTGCGGGGCATAGAGCCGGTGAGGGCGGATATTGACTGCCGGGAGGAGATAGTCCGCCGGGCGGAGATAGTCCGCCGGGCGGAGATAGTCCGCCCTGTGCTCTGCCTGGAGCGCCGGGAGATAGAGGAATATCTGGAGGAGAGGCGGATTCCCTGGCGGACGGACGCCACCAACGGGGAGGACGGATACACCAGAAACCGTATCCGACATCATCTTCTGCCCTGGGCGGAGCAGGAAGTTTCCGCCGGGGTGGTGAGTCATATGTGCAGGACGGCGGACATTTTGTCCGAGACGGAGGACTATCTGCGGCAGCAGACTCTTGAGGCGCTGGAACACTGTACGATCCGTGCATCCGGATGCAGGGGGAAGGAGCTGGAAATTGATATTGCCGGATTTCTTGCCTGTCATCCTGTCCTGCAGAAGAGAATGATCCTTGTTCTTGCCGAGGGGCTTTCACCCACGGGAAAGGATATTTCCGCGGTGCATGTGGAAGAAATTTTAAGCCTGTTTGAAAAGGAAGGAAACCGCAGTATCAGCCTGCCCTTTGGCATCTGTTTCCGCAGGCGTTATGGGAAGGTGGCTGCCGGACGACGGGAGGCAGAGCAGCAGGAACAGCAGCCGAAAGAGCTGCCGGAACTGGAAATTGCCCGTTTTTTTGTCAATGATGCAGAGGAAGTTCCCGAAAATCGGTATACGAAACGGTTTGACTGTGATAAAATAAAAGAATCTCCGGTTCTCCGTTTTCGGCAGACAGGTGATTATCTCACCCTGTCGGACGGCAGAGGGAATACGATCCATAAGTCTTTAAAGGAGTACATGATCGGGGAGAAGATACCCAGAGAGATGAGAGACCGGATTCCTGTGCTGGCGGAGGGCAGCCATGTTCTGTGGCTGATCGGATACCGAAGCAGCGAATATTATAAGGCTGACAGGAATACAAAACGTATTTTACAGGTAAAATTAAAAGGAAACTGCGCAGACAGTGAAACGGAGGAGAAAATGTCAGAGCATATCAGAGTTCTTTTGTCGGAAGAAGAGGTGGAGGCGAGAATCAGGGAAATCGGGGAACAGATCAGCAAAGACTATGCAGGGAAAAGCGTTCATATGGTGTGCGTGCTGAAGGGCGGCAGCTTTTTTATGTGTGAACTGGCAAAGCGAATTACTGTTCCCGTATCTCTTGATTTTATGTCGGTATCCAGCTATGGAAGTGATACCAAATCCAGTGGAGTGGTGAAGATTGTGAAGGATTTGGATGAATCTCTGCAAGGCAAGGATGTGCTGGTGGTGGAGGATATCGTGGACAGCGGCAGGACGCTGAGCTATCTGATGGAGATGCTGCATGACAGAGGGCCGGCATCCCTGCGGCTCTGTACCTTACTGGATAAACCTGACAGACGTGTCATTGATGTGAAGGTGGATTACACAGGATTTAAAATTCCTGATGAGTTTGTGGTGGGATATGGCCTGGACTATGACCAGATGTACCGCAATCTGCCGTATATCGGAGTAGTGGAATTTGACAAATAGGAGGCTTTAAATGTTGAGGCGAGAAGGCAGAGGATTTTATTCTTTTTTTGTTTTTATTCTTTTTATGCTGTCGATCGTTCTGGTTTTTAATATTGTGAGCCGGAAGATAGAGGAGGACTACACCAAGGGGCAATTTTTTGCGGATCTGGAGGCCGGCAATATTACCGGCGTGCAGATTAAGCTGAACGGTGAGACTCCCACAGGTGCGCTGGATATTGTGCTGAAGAGCGGGGAGAACAAGACGCTGTATGTGACGGATGTGATCGAGATGGAGGCGCTTATCCGGTCATACGGGTTCGACCCCATGGTCAGCGATGTGCCGCGCCAGAGCTGGGTGCTGACTACCCTGGTGCCGATGGTGATCGTAATCGTGGTGGGAATTTTCCTCTTTATGATGATTAATGCTCAGAATGCCGGGGCGAGCGCGGGAAATGCCAAGATGATGAACTTTGGCAGAAGCCGGGCCAAGATGTTCAAGGGGGATAAGATTATCTCTTTTGAGCAGGTGGCGGGACTGAGTGAGGAAAAGGAGGATCTTCAGGAAATCGTGGACTTTCTGAAGGAGCCCGGAAAATACAACAGAATGGGAGCCAGAATACCCAAGGGTGTACTGCTGGAGGGGCCTCCCGGAACAGGTAAGACGCTGCTGGCAAAGGCCGTGGCAGGAGAGGCGAACGTTGCTTTTTTCAGTATTTCCGGTTCGGATTTCGTAGAGATGTATGTGGGCGTGGGCGCATCCAGGGTCCGTGATCTGTTTGAGGAGGCGAAAAGGAACGCGCCATGTATCGTGTTTATTGACGAGATTGACGCTGTGGCCAGACGCAGGGGAACCGGCATGGGCGGTGGACATGATGAGCGTGAGCAGACGTTGAACCAGCTGCTGGTGGAAATGGACGGGTTTGGCATCAATGAGGGAATCATTGTCATGGCAGCCACCAACAGGGTGGACATTCTGGACCCTGCTATTCTTCGGCCCGGGCGTTTCGACAGAAAGGTGGCTGTGAGTACTCCCGACGTAGGCGGCAGAGAGGAAATCCTGAAGGTTCATGCCCGGAACAAACCGTTGTCCGAGGATGTTGATCTGAAGCAGATTGCCCAGACTACTGCAGGGTTTACCGGCGCTGACCTTGAAAATCTGCTGAATGAGGCTGCCATTAACGCTGCGAAGGGCGGTAAGGCGTACCTGTGTCAGGATGATATACGCAAGGCATTCGTCAAGGTGGGAATCGGCGCGGAGAAAAGGAGCCGCATTATTTCTGACAAGGAGAAAAGGATTACGGCTTATCACGAGGCCGGGCATGCAATTCTGTTTCATGTGCTGCCGGATGTGGGTCCGGTATATACGGTATCCATTATCCCCACGGGCCAGGGGGCAGCGGGCTATACCATGCCCTTGCCGGAAAAGGATGAGATCTACCTGACAAAGGGGCAGATGCTTCAGGATATCATGGTGTCCCTGGGCGGAAGAATTGCCGAGGAGATTATTTTCAAGGATATTACCACGGGCGCCTCCAGCGACATCAAGAGGGCAACTAAGGTGGCAAGAAGAATGGTGACCCGCTTTGGCATGTCAGAGAATATTGGTGTTATATGCTATGATGACGATGATGACGAAGTGTTTATCGGCCGGGATCTTGCCCATGCAAAGTCTCACAGTGAGGCGGTGGCCGGGGAGATAGACCGGGAAGTGAAGGCAATCATCAAAGAGTGCTATTCCCGAGCAAAAATGATCATTAAGGAGAATGAGCAGGTGCTCCATAACTGTGCAAAACTTCTGCTGGAGAAGGAGAAGATCAGCAGGGAAGAATTTGAAGCACTGTTTACAGGGGCTGCCGGACCTGCAGAATCACTATGAGAGTAATCAGGGCCAAAGATTTGGTGAAAATATACAAAATTCAAGAACCGGTTTTGTGAATTTTGTGAATTTTTGAAATAGCCAAATGAGATTACAAATGCTATTATAATATGCGTAACCCCCCAATACATTGTATAGTTTTTGCTATACCCCATAAGAAAGAAATACCTTCTCTAAAAAGGACAGTCACCCCATGGCTGTCCTTTTTACTTTTTTCAAGGAAACTATTGAATTAAGGCCGCATATTCAGTAAAATATAGTGGTGAACTGCAATATATGCGATACGGGAGATTAATTGTGGAAGAAAAACTGAATCTGGAAAACATCAAGCGTCTGGAAAACAACAAGCGGTACATTGCGACTATGCGCCCGGTCTTTAACAGGAGAGCGCTCTTTACGGATACTACCGGTGACTACCTGATACCTGAGGAGCCGGCTGCGGGCGAGAAGGTGACAGTAAGGTTCCGCACCGCCAGGAACAACGTGGATCGTGTGGTTTTGTTCTGCGGGGAAACAAGCCAGATTATGACGAAAGTGGAAAGCGATAAGCATTTTGACTTCTATGCCTGCGAGCTGCAGCTTGGAAGCGAAAAGATGACTTACCATTTTGAGATACAGTCGGGAGTCCTGCGGGCGTACTATGACACCAGAGGTCTGGTGCATGATGTGAACGTATATTATGATTTTGTGATTCTGCCCGGCTTTAAGACACCTCAGTGGGCTAAGGGAGCGGTTATGTACCAGATATTTGTGGATCGCTTCTATAACGGAGATTTGACCAATGACGTGCTGACCAACGAATACTGTTATATCAATCAGCCTGTGCGCCGGGTGGAGGACTGGAATCGTTATCCGGCGACTATGGATGTCCGAGAGTTTTACGGTGGTGACTTACAGGGTGTTTTGGACAAGATGGACTACCTGCAGGATTTGGGAGTAGAGGTCATTTATTTCAATCCCTTGTTTGTATCTCCCTCCAACCACAAATACGATATTCAGGACTATGATTATATTGACCCTCATCTTGGGAAAATTGTGGACGAAAAGGGCGAACTGCTGCCTGAGGAGCAGAGGGAGAATCGGTTTGCGTCCAGGTATATTAACCGTGTGACGAATCCTGCAAATCTGGAGGCCAGCAACCAGATGTTTATCAAGGTGGTTGAGGAAGCCCACAGGCGCGGCATGCGTGTCATTATGGACGGTGTGTTTAACCATTGCGGCTCTTTCAACAAGTGGCTGGATCGGGAGCGCATTTACGAAGAAGCGGAAGGGTATGAGAAGGGGGCGTATGTCAGCGCGGAGAGCCCTTACAGGAGCTATTTTGCGTTTCAAAATCAGAACAGCTGGCCTTACAACAAGTCCTATGACGGCTGGTGGGGACATGATACTCTGCCAAAACTGAATTATGAAGACTCTGAACAGCTGATGAATTATGTGTTGAGAATAGGAAAAAAGTGGGTGTCACCGCCTTTTAATGCGGACGGCTGGAGACTGGATGTGGCGGCGGATCTGGGTCGCAGCCAGGACTTTAACCATCGCTTCTGGCAGGAGTTTCGGAAGGCTGTGAAGGAGGCCAATCCGGAAGCCATTATTCTGGCGGAGCACTACGGAAATACAAAGGACTGGCTTCAGGGAAATGAGTGGGATACCGTTATGAACTATGATGCCTTTATGGAGCCGGTGACCTGGTTCCTGACAGGTATGGAGAAGCACAGTGACGATTTCAGGGAAGATCTTATGGGAAATGCGGACAGCTTCTGGGGTTCCATGCAGCACCACAGCGCCAGCTTTTCCATGCCGAGCTGGCAGGTGGCAATGAACGAACTCTCCAATCATGATCACTCCCGATTCCTGACACGTACGAATCACAAGGTGGGAAGAACCGACAGTGCGGGACCTCAGGCTGCGGAACAGGGCATAAATAAGGCCGTATTTCGAGAGGCGGTTGTCATACAGATGACGTGGGTGGGTGCGCCCACCATCTATTACGGGGATGAGGCGGGAGTCTGCGGGTTTACGGACCCTGACAGCAGGCGGACCTATCCCTGGGGTCATGAGGACAAAGAGCTGATTCAGTTTCACAAGGATATTATCCGTCTCCGCAGGGAGAACCCGGAGCTGCGGACGGGCTCCATCAAGTACATAGACAGAGATTACAATTTCCTGGCTTATGGCCGTTTCAACAGAAAAGGTCAGTGTCTTATACTGGTGAATAATAATAACCACCCCATAGAAAAACTGATTTTTGTCTGGGATTTGGGGACGGCGAAGCATGGTAAGATGCGGACGCTCATTCGGACAGATGAAAACGGATACAGTGCCGGGCAGGAATATGAGATTGAGGGTGGAAAAATTAAGGTTGAATTGCCGAAGACCAGCGCGATGGTGCTGAAGTTCGTCAAGGAGGCCTGAGTCTGACGTGTGGGATGACAAGCCCCCACATTCTGACGTGTGAACTGACAGTTCACATCCACGCCATTCGCAAAAAACGCCTGCGGCGCTTTACCGCTGCTTCGCAGCTATTTTTGCTCATATGATGGCGTTCCTCTCGTCAGCCTGCCAGCTCAAATTTTCATGCCAGCATGCAATTTGAGCCAGGACAGTCTGACGTGTGAACTGTTTAGCAAAAATGATGCAATCTGGGATTATACTGGCTTTATACCGGCGGCAGCCTGTGTAGAGCCGGTACTTTTGTCCGGGAGGTGGTGAATTGATGGGGAAAACAAGAAAAGGAATTTTGATGGCGGCAGGCATTCTGGCGGTGTGTGTTCTGACGCTGCAGCCCGTGCCTGTTGTACAGGCAGAGCAGATACAGGAAGATAAAGAGGCGTTGGAACAGCTGATAAAGTTGTACAACGAATACGAAGCCAGATTTGCAGCTATTGAAAATGTTTCGGATATTGAAGAGAAAGGTTTTCTTGCCATTGAGGAACAGAGTTTCCCGGTCATTATGGAATCTTTTGGAGAGGAGGAAGTGACCTTCCTGCCTGTCATGGATGAGGAGTACAGCCGGATGGCAGTCCTGATTGCAGACAGTGAGGGAAATATCCTTTATAAGACAAACCGGCTGGAGACCAACAACAGGAGGCTGGGAGAGCTGAAACAGCCCACAAAAGACATTGCGGCGGTGTCATTTCAGGATCTGAACGGGGATGGGCTGACGGATATTATCCTGATTACCGACTGCGAGAACGAGACGGGTGAGTACGAAGGCAGAATCTACAAGACAGGAGATGTGCTGTTTCAGGGTCAGGGTGATTTTTACAGAGATTGGCGGATTTCCGACAAAATAAACAGGTTCAGCATGAACAAAAGCATCGATTTCATTGCAACTTATGTGAGGGACGGTATCTCCGTTGAAGTGCTGTACACAGCGACAACCCTGGAGGAACTGCTGAACAACGGCTTTCAGATCATACAGGAGCAGTGTTACTGGCGCAGCTTTGAGAAGCAGGGGTATCTGCGTGTGGTCCCGGGCGTGATTAAAATGGCGGAATACAATATATTTATGATATACCTGATAAACGAACAGGGATATATTGTCTGGAGCTTTCAGACCATGGAGGACTATGACAATCTGTATTCTATGAAGGGGATGACCTGCCGGGATATGGACGGAGACGGCATGAAGGATATTGTGATCCTTGCCAGATACAGTTATGCAGGCCCGGAGGGCGAGCTGCAGGTGGATACAAAATGTTCTATTTTTTATCAGAGAACAGACGGTTTTGAGGAGGATAAAGAATTCAGCGATTATCACCAGTGTACCTCGGAGGATACGGTGAGCGGACTGGTGGAGCTGATTCGGGGATACTGGGGGTGGACGGTAGAAAATGATTAAGATACTGATTGTGGATGATGAAAAACCGATCTGCGACCTGATAGATATTAATCTGTCAGCGGCGGGTTATGACTGCAAATCCGTTCAGGACGGGCTGAAGGCTATCGATCTGATCGAGTCGGAGCCCTTCGATCTGATTCTGCTGGATATCATGCTTCCGGGCGCGGACGGCTATGACATCATGGAGTACATAAGACCTTTAAAAATTCCGGTGATCTTTATAACGGCAAAGCATGAGGTGAAGGACCGGGTAAAAGGGTTGAAGCTGGGAGCTGAGGATTATCTTGTGAAGCCCTTTGACGTGGTGGAGCTGGTGGCCCGGGTGGAAGTGGTTCTGCGCCGTTATAACAAGACGGAAACAGTGTTGACCGCAGGGGACGTGACGGTGGATGTGGAGGCCAGGAAGGTGACCAGGAGCGGCCGGCCGGTGGTGTTGACCAACAAGGAGTACGGCCTTCTGGTGCTTTTTATCCGGAATAAGAACATCGCGCTTTTTCGGGAAAACCTTTATGAAAAAGTCTGGGGCGATGAGTATCTGGCCGACAGTCGGACGCTGGACCTGCATGTGCAGAGGCTGCGCCGCAAGATGGGCTGGGAGGACAATCTGGTGGCGGTGTATAAGGTGGGATACCGCCTGGAAATTTAGAGTCCGCAAGCGGATTCTGTGGAAGGGTATATATGAAATTTCTGTATAAAATTTTGCTGTGGACCATTATCATCATGGCTGCAGCCTTTGGGGTGAGCGGGTATTTCTTTGTGAATTTTGTGTTCCAGACGGCTCTGGAACGGGAAGTTGCCCAGGCCCTGGACGGCAGTAATATTCTCCGGTTCGCTCTTGAGACGGCAGCGCTGAACGTGCCGACCAAATACGGTGTGCTGCAGGATATTGCCGTAGAACAGATAGGGGCAAAGCTGGAGGGCGGCGGACAGGGTTCAGGACGTCTGCTGCGTGTTTCCGACGAGAACAAAGAGGCGCTGTATGTCAGCGTTAGTTTCACAGAGGACACAACGCTCCTGCAGACCCTTACCGAAAATTCCAGGAGCTGGCAGGTCATCCGGCAGGGTGAGCGCTACTATGTACAGACGGGGATTATGGTGAATACCATGGACAGGAATCTGTATCTGGAAACCATGGAGGATGTGACGGAGGTGTTTGAGGAGAGGGCCATGGGATTTGAACTCTATCGGTATGTTACCCTGGTCATGCTGTGCGCCAGCGCGGTGGTGATGTTTCTGATATGTACCTTTCTCACAAGGCCAATCCGGCTTCTTACCAGGGCCACCAGAAGAATGGCAGTGGGAGATTACGGATATCGTGCAAGGCAGGTAAGCAATGATGAGCTTGGACAGCTCACCCAGGATTTTAACAGCATGGCAAATGTGCTGGAGGGAACCTTTGATGAGCTGGAGGGCGAGATTCAGGCAAGAGAGGATTTCATTGCCGCTTTTGCTCATGAACTGAAGACGCCCCTGACAGCCATCATAGGTTATGCGGATTTGCTCCGTTCCAGGGAGCTTGATGAAGAAAAGCATTTTCTGTCCTCCAATTATATTTACACGGAAGGAAAGAGACTGGAAAACATGTCATTCCGTCTGCTGGATATAATTGTCACCAGGCGTGAACAGATTGAGCCGCAGCCTGTTTCCGCAGAAGTTTTTTTCCGGTATTTGGAAGATATGTTTGCAGGGAACAGGGAACAGAGGCTGCAGATTTCTTTTGAAGTGGGAACGGTTTACGCCGAGATCAATCTGATCAAGTCCGTACTCTCAAATCTGGTGGACAATGCCTGCAAGGCCTCCCAGCCGGGAGGCGTGGTGGAAGTGTCTGGAAGGGTCGCGGAGGGCGGCTATGAGTTTTGGGTGCAGGATTACGGTGTAGGCATTCCGGAAGAGGAGCTGCAGCGAGTCACGGAGGCCTTTTACATGGTGGACAAATCCCGCTCCCGCAGCAGAAACGGTGCCGGACTGGGGCTGGCGCTCTGTGTGGAAGTTTTGAGGCTTCACGAAAGCGAACTGTGGATAGAGAGCACGGTGGGTGAAGGAACCTGCATGAGCTTTATCCTGCCGGACGGGCCGGAAAGATCAACGGAGGAGAAAGCAAATGAAGTTTAGAAAGTTAAGTCTGTTGCTTCTGCCTCTTGCAGTGCTTATCGCAGGATTGGCGGTTTTGGGTCCGGAGGCTCTTGCGAAGTATCGTGATAACAATATTTTAAATCAGATTCAGACCCAGGATGTGGAAACAGAGACTGAGGTCTACCGCTACTCCCTGAGCAGCAACGAAAAGCTGTTTATTCTGTCGAAGTGCCTGAATAATCAGATTCTGCCTGAGAGTGAACAGAGCGCCATGACAAAGGAAGAAAATGTGAATCTGGATTATCAGGAACTGACGGGAACTTACGCCCTTGTGGTGAACCGCAAGGATTCATCGGGACAGGAGATTGCAGAAAATCAGGGTATTGAACTGTGCGGCCGGGCGGTGGACGAGCTGAAGAAGCTGGGCATTATACCGGAGTCCGTAAAATCTGTCAGTGAAAAAGCATACACAGCGGTAAGGTACTCTGCCATTGATGTTCCGGAACCGAGAAATATTGTGCTGGTGTGGAAGATCTCTCTGGATACGGGAATACAGACGGCAGACAGGACGAATCGACTGCTGGATGCATACATAGACGCGGATACGGGAAAGGTTTATGAATTCTATGTCAGAACCAATGTATTCTCCTGGGAGGATGTGGATCCGGATGGAATCATTGCCGCCTGGGCGGAGTATATGGGTCTGGAGGAGCCCCGGGAATATGAGGGTACAAATCCTTTGTCAGAGACAACACCCTACTTTAAAAAATATGTCTTTACCGGTATGGAGGAAGAAAATACGATTGTGACGGTAGGTTTTTATGAGGGTATCAATGAGCTTTTCCTGAAGATTTCCAGGTAAGGAAATGGGATGATGCAACTTTTATGGAAAAAGTTTGAAAATTTTATGCCAAAATTATGAATATTTGACGGAGTTCCCCTGTAAGCTATATATAGTGGCTGCAGGGGATTTTTTAGTATGGAGGTTTGATGTTATGTACGGGCGGGCAAGAGGAAAAGGCTATGAGGTGAGGCTGGTGCGTGTGAGCGCCTGGGACAGCAGAACTTGCGCCGGCAGCAGGGCAGGCATACAGGGCAGAGCAGGCTCCAATAGCGGAGCGTGCTCTAATAGCCGAGCAGGCAGAATTGCCGCAGTGCTCATGACCGTAATGCTGACGCTTTCTATCTGCCTGAGTGTACTTTATTTTTGCCTTCTGCCTGCGGACTCTTTCCAAGGGGAGAAAACAGCAGCATCGTCCGGAAACACTCCCCTTTTCGATGGCAGCGAAATGGAAACAACACAAATGTCACAGCAGGAAGTCACAGCGGACGTGGAACCGGAACCCACATCGGAGCCGGAACCAAAGACACCGTTGATTGTTCTTGATCCGGGGCATGGCGGAGAGGATGAAGGCTGCATGAGGGAGGAGGCCCTGGAAAAGGAAATCAATCTGAAAATAGCAATGCGCGCTGCTGCCAGGCTCCGCGAGATGGGTTTTGATGTGTTGCTCACAAGGGGGGACAATGATACCGACCTGACCCTGGAGGAGCGCGTCGCCATAGCGGAGGAAGCGGAAGCTGATATTTATGTCAGTATTCATCAGAATGCCTGTGAGGAGAAGCAAAGTTCTGTAAAAGGAATTGAGACCTGGTACTGTGATGACTCGGAAGGCAGCAGGCGTCTTGCCCGGCTGGTACACACGGGGGTACTGGGGAAAACCGGTGCAAAGGAGCGGGAGCTGTGTGAGACGGATGAACTGTATGTGATTCGGGAGACATCTATGTCATCCTGTTTGATTGAGACAGGCTTTCTGTCCAACAGGGAGGAGAGAAAACTGCTGTGTGATCCCGCTTATCAGGATAAGATTGCAGCGGGAATCGCGGATGGAATCAATTATTATTTCAATCCCAAAACAATGTATCTCACCTTTGACGACGGGCCTTCTCAGGACAACACCACAGCAGTGCTGGATATTCTTAAGGAGCATAATATTAAGGCCACCTTTTTCCTGGTGGGGGAAAACGTGCGGAAGCACCCGGAGGTTGCCCGCAGGATTGCGGAGGAGGGCCACACCATTGGCATTCACTGCAACCGGCATGAATATGATGTGATCTATGAGAGTGTGGAAAGCTACCTGGCGGATTTTCAGGCGGCCTATGATGCGATATATGAGATCACCGGGGTGGAGGTGAAGCTGTTCCGGTTTCCCGGCGGCAGCATCAATGCCTACAATGCGGATGTGTATGAGGAGATTATTGCGGAGATGACGGAGAGGGGCTTTATCTACTTTGACTGGAACGGCTGTCTGGAGGATGCCGTTGCAAAGACTACCCCGGAACAGCTGATAAAGAATGCCAGGGAGAGCACGCTGGGGCGGAAAAAGGTGGTAATGCTGGCTCACGATATTGTGTACAATACTACCCTCTGTCTGGAGGAGCTCATAGACAGCCTCCCGGAATATAAGTTTGAACCCCTGACGGAGGATGTGAAACCCGTACAATTCTAAGTATGCCAATGCAGCTGACAGTTCAGTCTTGCAGCAAGTCACGCCGCCCAGAGCAATGAACTCTTGCTCAGACACGTTCTCACTCAAGAAAAAACGTAGCGGTACTAAGTCTCCCAAGTACGGAGACTAAGTACCGACGTTTTTTACGGTCTTTGTAAGAGTCCATTGTTCCGGGCGGTTGATAGCAGGCAAGGCTGAACTATAATTCTAAGCGCATAAATGCAGTGTTGAAGACTTGACAATACCCCTTTATAGAGTATAATGCAACATGGACAAAATGATAAAAGGGTGAGAGTCAGGTGAAAGAACATGAGCAGGAATAAGGATTTGACTGTGGGAGAACCCGGGAAGGTTTTGTGGCAGTTCTGTCTGCCGCTGTTTGGCAGCATTATCTTCCAGCAGCTGTACAATATTGCAGACAGCTTCACGGTGGGGAAATTTGTAGGGGAGAACGCCCTGGCGGCAGTGGGAAACAGCTATGAGATCACGCTGATCTTCATTGCATTCGCTTTTGGGTGCAACATTGGCTGTTCCGTCATTGTTTCCCGTCTCTTTGGGACAAAGGATTACGGGGAGATGAAAACAGCGGTGTACACCTCCCTGATTGCTACAGGTGTCCTGTGCGCCGTACTGATGGTATTCGGCATTTTCGGATGTGACTGGCTGCTGCATCTCATCAATACCCCGGAAAAAGTTTTTGCGGACTCCGCCCTCTATCTGGATATTTATGTGTGGGGGCTGCCCTTTCTGTTTTTCTACAATGTGTGTACCGGTATCTTTTCCGCTCTGGGAGACTCCAGAACACCCTTTATTTTTCTTGCATGTTCTTCTCTGTCGAATATTGTAATGGACATTCTATTTGTAAAAACCTTTGACATGGGTGTGGCGGGCGTGGCCTGGGCTACATTCCTGTGCCAGGGAGTCAGCTGTGTGCTGGCCGTGGTGGTAGTGTTGAAGAGGCTGGCCTCTGTTAAGACGGAGGGAAAGGTGAAAATCTTTTCCTGGCCTCTGCTGGGCAGAATTACGATGATCGCGGTTCCCAGCATTCTGCAGCAGAGCTTTGTCTCCGTAGGCAACATTGTGCTTCAGAGTGTGATAAACGGCTTTGGTCCCTCTGTCATGGCAGGATATTCTGCAGCTATCAAGCTGAACAATCTGGTGATCACTTCCCTGACAACTCTGGGCAACGGTATTTCCAACTTTACATCACAAAACATCGGTGCAGGAAAGCTGTACCGGGTAAAACAGGGCTTTCGCGCCGGCCGGAAGATGGTGTGGATGTTATGTGTGCCGCTGGTGCTGCTCTATCTGCTGGCGGGACGTTTTCTGGTTTACATCTTTATGGAGGACATTACGGGTACTGCCATTGACACAGGTGTAATGTTTCTGCGGATCGTGTCTCCCTTCTACTTTGTTATATCCGTAAAGCTGGTGGCAGACGGCGTGCTCCGGGGGGCCGGGTTGATGGGAAGATTCATGATTTCCACGTTTACGGATCTGATCCTGAGGGTGGCATTGGCGTTCCTGCTTTCCATTCCCTTCGATGACACCGGAATCTGGTGCGCGTGGCCCGTAGGCTGGGTGCTGGGGACAGTGCTGTCGGTGCTGTTTTTCAGCCGGGGCCCGTGGAAGGACGCAGAGGAAGCTGCACAGTCCTGCGAAACGGCGACATAAGACTATTCCGGCAAGCAAACGGTGTAGATAATTGATAAACGGAGCAATATACCTATCTTAATAATATTGGAGTGCAAACTGTAATATTTCGGTTTGCACTTTTTTTAATTTTCTATCTTGACAAATATATCGGACGGCGATATATTTAGAATACGATATATCGGGAGGCGACATATATGAAAAACATTCCACTGACAGAGGCACTGTTTTATATTCTTTTGTCACTGCGGAAGCCAAACCACGGATACGGTATCATTCGTGAGGTGGAGGAGTTGACAAAGGGCAGAGTAGTGCTGGGGGCGGGCACACTGTACGGAGCTATTCAGACCATGATGGAGAAGGGCTGGATACGTATTTACAGCGAGGAGACGGATTCTCGAAAAAAGAAGCTGTATATCATTACAGATGTGGGCGTTGGCATGTTTCGCGAGGAAAAGATGCGCCTGGAGGAACTGTTGGCAAATGCTGCAATTTTTGAGGAGGAATAATGTTTATGAATCGTTTTGTAAGGGTTTATAGTCAGGGATTCGTTGTCAGAACTGAAATTTGGATTGATACAGAAACAGGTGTTAATTATGTGTTTTACCGTTTCGGATATGCAGGAGGCTTTACGCCGCTGCTTGACAATGAAGGAAAGCCCATTGTAACAGGTAGAAAATAGAATGCTGCCTGAGCGGCGGAATGAGAGGGAAAAATGGTTAAGTTTAGACTGTTCTTTGACAGTGATAAAGAGACAAAATGGCTCAACCGGATGGCAGAGCAGGGGTGGGCCATGACAGGTTTTTTCTTCGGAGGTTACCGTTTTACAAAGTGTGAGCCGGGAGAGTATATTTATCAGCTGGATATGGTGGACAAAATATTCAGCTTGCCGGAGAGTTATCGGCAGTTTATGTGTGAGATGGGAGTGGAGATCGTGTGCATCTGGGGGTTCTGGGTTGTTCTGCGCAAAAAGGCGGAGGATGGGCCTTTTGAACTGTACACGGATGCAGGGTCTTCACTTGAGCACTATGTAAAGATCAGGAATATGTTTCAGGTAGCCAGTATGATAACAGCTGCCGGTCTGCTTAATATGGTTATTTATGGTGAGATTTTTAAAGGTGCTTCAGGTCTGGTGACTGCTTTGGTGATAGCGGTTTTTTTGGCGGCATTTTTGAAGGAGAGTATGCACCTGAGTGGAATACTGAAAGACCTGAAGAGCAGGCTGGAGCCCGGGCAGGGAGAGGCAGTCTCCGCATCTGTGCTGCGAAAGCATGGAGGATGCATTGCCGTATTTCTCTGCTGTGTGCCATTCCTGTATTCCTTCCTGCATGAGCTGGGACATTGTATCGCTGTGTGGATCTGCGGCGGAACCGTTACGGGATTCCATCCCTTTGGCTCGGACGCCCATATGACATATACAGGGGTTGTCGAAAGTTTATCAAGGGGATTCGTTCATGTGGCAGGAGCTTTACTGCCGTTTATGATAGCGGCGGCAGTTCTCCTGTTTTACAGAAATTCGAAAAAACGTTCGCTGCTGAATATGTTACTGCTGATCATGTCAGCGAATTTCATTTCGCCGGTTATTCTCTGGATAATAGAACCCTTATTGTGTCTGTTGAACTATGTCAATCCGCGTGAGGATGTTATTCACTTTATTGATGACACAGGATTTCATCCGGCGGCAGTGGCACTCTGTGCAACTCTTGTTTTCGTGTCCATAGTCCTTTTATTTGCCAGAAGGATGCTGGGAATGTTCGACGATTTCAGCAGATCTGCGGTCAGGAAATATATTATTCTGGTCACAGCCATAGTCGCTGCCATGGATATGTTTTTTTTATTCTTTGCATTCGGAAAAGTTCCTGCGAAAGGTAATTTTCTATATACGGCTGAGGGCAGGCAGGATTCCATACTGTGGCAGGAATTAGATATTGATATTTCACAGGCGGGAGACTATAGCTTTTATCTCGAATGGGAGATTGACCGGGAAGGAGTCCTTGCGGCAGTGATATTGAAAGATGAGGATGGGATATACAACGGCGCCAGCGCATCGTATTTAACCCTGGAATCCGGCCCTTTTTATTTGGACAGCGGCAGCTATACCCTATCGTTTTATTTTATGAGCTGTGAAGAGGACTGGCTGGAATATTGCAGGATTACCGGAAGGGATGCAAGCGGGTTGGAGGATTATTCCTGGCAGCCCGACGGGGCAGCCACTGTCACGGGAAGCTACAGTCTAGCGCCGGTTTATAACCGGAATTGACTTATAAGAGTAAAAGTGAAGAGTAAAAGAGACAAAACAAGTTTCTGACAACAGAGTGAAAGGAAAACAGAAATGGTTAAATTTCGATGGAGTTTCAACACAAATGAGACGACGGAGTGGCTCAACAGCATGGCAAAACAGGGAAAGGCACTGACAGGCTTTTTCTTCGGCTTTTACCGTTTTGCTGAATGTGAGCCGGGGGAATACATTTATCAGGTTGATATTGCAGAAAAAATGTTCAGTGTGCCGGAGAGTTACCGGCAGTTTATGTGTGAGATGGGGGTGGAGATCGTGTGCCTTTGGGGCCCCTGGGTTATTCTGCGCAGAAAGGCGGAGGAAGGGCCTTTTGAATTGTATACGGATGCGGAGTCTACCTATGAGCACTATAGGAAGATCAGAAATATGTTCCAGGCAGTCAGCATGATAGAAGGAGTAGGTTTGTTTTATGGAGTTACTTCCGCTGTGATGCTGAAAAATGCTGTGGGCTGGGTGTCCGCCTTGCTGGCGGCGGTCTTTCTGGCAGTATTTCTTGGGCAGATCCTGCGCCTGAACGGAATACTGGCAGAGCTGAAGAACAGGCGGGAGCATGGACAGGGCATGGCGTCTTCTGTATCCGGGCCGCGAATGCATACAGTAGGTATTGCCATATGTCTGATCTGCTGTGCGCCCTTCCTGTATTCTTTTCTGCATGAGCTGGGGCATTGTATCGCTGTATGGATCTGCGGCGGAACTGTTACGGGATTCCAGCCCTTTGGTTCGGATGCGCATATGACATATAAAGGGGTTGTGGGAAATTTATCATTGGCATTCGTTGATGTGGCAGGAGTGTTATTGCCGCTTATAACAGCGGCGGCAGTTCTCCTGCTTTGCAGAGGGTCGAAAAAGCATTCCCTATTGAACATTTCACTGGTTATAATGTCAGGGGAATTTCTGCTTTCGATCATTTCATGGATTGTGGGTCCTTTATGCTGTCTGATGAATCTTGCCAATCCGGGTGATGATCTTGTTAAATTTATAGATAATACCGGGTTTCATCCGATTGCAGTATCACTGTGTGCGACCCTTGTTTTTGTATCCATGGTCCTATTATTCGCCAAAAGAATATTGGGAATGTTCGACAATTTCAGTAACTCTGTGGGCAGGAAAATCATTATTCTGGTTACGTCCGTGGCCGTTATCGGCCAGGTGTTTGGTCTGCTTCTGCTTTTTACACGCAACAATATTTCAGCGGAAGGAAATTTTCAATATACGGCCGAGAGCAGCCGGGATTCCATACTGTGGGAGGAGTTCGACATTGATATTTCGCAGGCGGGAGAATACATTTTTTATGCCAAATGGGAGGTTGACCGGGAAGGGGTCATTGCAGCAGTGGTGCTTAAAGATGAGGATGAGATATACTTTGACACAACGGGCGCCACATATCTGGATGTGGAATCTTTCCCCTTTCATTTGGACAGCGGCAGCTATAACCTTTCTTTCTATGTCTTAAACTGTGAGGAGGATTGGCTGGAATATTCCGGGCTCGTCGGAGTGGAAGCAAGCGTTATAGAGGATTTCCCCTGGCAGCCCGATGGGACTTCCACTGTTACGGGCAGTTACAGGCTTGTGTATAAGAGATAAACTAAAATCCGGTATATAGTCTCCGTACCCGGGAGACTTATGTGAACAGCATTTCTGCGGAAACACAAGGGAGGTTATGTTCTTGACATTTCGTAAGTAGTTGTCATATACTGAAAAATATGTAAAATACTGGTATCAGAGGTTCGGCATGAAAATTCTTGTAAATATACTTACATGGATAATGAGCGGCTGTTATTTTTTGGTTAACAATTATGGGTTTGCAATCATCCTTTTTACCTTGTTAAGCAAAATAATCTTGTTACCCGTATCTGTATGGGTACAAAAAAACTCTATTAAGATGGTAAAGATGCAGCCCGAAATAAATTACATGAAGATACGCCTTTTTGGTGACAAGGATCTGATTGCTGAAGAACAGGCCAAAATATTCAAACGGGAAAAATATAATCCTTTTGCCTCTGTGGTGCCTATGATACTTCAGATATTGTTGTTGCTGGGAGTGATTGAAGTTATTAAAGCCGGTATCGGAGATCCGGAGATATCCATGGACTTTTTTGGGATCGATCTAAGCCTTGTGCCTTCGGAGAAAGGGGGCATGCTGATCTTTTCACCTGTCATTGCAGGTGTTTCAGCATGGCTTCTTGGTGTTGCCCAAAACGCCGCAAATGTTCTGCAAATGGAACAATCAAAGAGGAGTCAATACGGCGTGCTGATTTTTTCAGTGGCCCTGTCTCTCTGGCTCGGCTGGTTTGTACCTGTCGGAGTAGCTGTCTATTGGACGGCAAGCAACTTATTTGCCATAGTGTTGCTTTTTGCGCTTAACATTGCCATTAATCCCGGCAAGTATATTGACTATGAAAAACTGAATGACAGCAAACAGAAGCTGAGTGAGCTGGAGGGAATTGGTAAAACAGGGAAAAATAGTTTTGGATCTGTCCTGGCAAGGAGAGAACGAGCAGATTATAAAAGATTTTTTTCTGTGGTAAATAAGCATGTTGTCTTTTATTCGGAAGGCAGCGGCTTTTATAAATATTATCGCGGAATCATCGAATACCTGTTGAGCAGGACAAATATTATTATTCACTATATTACCAGCGACCCTGATGATAATATTTTCCAACTGGAAAAAAGCAACAGCAGGCTGAAGGCTTATTATATTGGTGAAAAGCGCCTGATCACAATGATGATGAAAATGGATGCGGATATTGTGGTTATGACAATGCCGGATCTTGATAATTTCCACATAAAAAGAAGTTATGTGCGGGATGATATAGAATACATTTATATTCCTCATGGTATGGACAGCTTAAACCTGACGATGCGCACCGGTTCCATGAATCATTATGACACTGTGTTTTGTGTCGGAAAGCATCAGAAGGAAGAAATTGAGAAAACAGAGGCGGTATATGATCTGCCCCAAAAGAAACTGGTGGAATGGGGGTACGGATTGCTGGATGACATGAAAGAAAGTTACAGTGCGCATTCCTCCGGAAGCAAGGAAACTACGATCCTGATCGCACCCTCATGGCAGCCGGATAATATTGTTGACAGCTGCCTTGAAGAGATTTTGGACAGTTTAGTCCACAGGCCTTATCAGATTATTGTAAGGCCGCATCCGCAGCATGTAAGACAAAAAAAAGTATTTATGAATTCTTTGAAGCAGAAATACAGCAACCGGGACAATATTGAAATTCAGACAGATTTTTCATCGAATCAAACTGTGTTCGAAGCGGATGTTATGATAACGGATTGGTCCGGAATCGCCTATGAATATGCTTATACTACTGAAAAGCCGGTGCTGTTTATCAATACGCCCATGAAAGTCATGAATCCGGAATATAACAAGATTGATACGGTTCCGCTTAATATATTGCTGAGGGAGGAAATAGGCTGTTCACTCAATTTAGATGAAATGGGCAAAATTCCGGAAACGGTAGACAGGCTTATAAAAATGCAGTCGTTTTATAAAGAACGTATTCATTCTTTTGTGGAAGAATATGTATACAATCCCGGCAGCAGTGCAGAAACGGGCGCGGGATATATAATCAGTTCATTACAGGAAAAAATAGCGAAAAGGAGAAAATAAACATGCATCATTTTAAGAAAGATTCAGTTAAAAGATCAATAAAGAATTTTGCGGTTGCAGTTGGTGCGGGTTTCTATTTTTTTATTGCCGGAATGCTTTTATTCGGGGCAAACGGCTATGCTTATATTGACCCTTCTGTCATGACCTATGTGATTCAGGCTGTGTCGGGAATAGTGATCGCAATTGGCGCTGTAGCCGGCATTTACTGGAGGAGAGCTAAGAAAAAATTAAATGAAAAATTTGATATCGATGAAAATAAAAATAAGGAAGTTGAATCTGACGATATTGAAGTTTATAAAGAGTAAACTTCTGTTGGGAATTATCTTCCTGTTTATTATTGCAGGGTATGTGTCCGCCAATTATTTTCAACTTATGCTGCTGCAGGGAAATTCTATGGAGCCGGCTTATCATAACGGTCAATTTCTGATATTGGATAAGTATTCGAAAGATTATACTTACGGAGATGTCATTGCAATTAAAAAGGAGGGTATCAGCGGCTATGTGGTAAAAAGAATTGTCGGCGTACCGGGAGATCTGGTCTGTATCAGAGATGGTGTTTTATATGTCAATGAAGAAGTTCGAAGTGATCTTCAGCAGAGAATTGACTTTGCCGGTATTGCGGAAGAAGAGATTTTCCTTGGAGAAGACAGATATTTTGTGCTGGGCGATAATCTGCAGGAGAGCATAGACAGCCGTTATGAGGAAATTGGATTGATCAACAGAAAGGAAATAAAGGGAAAAGTGATCAAATAATGCCGGAGAAGAAAGTAATAAGAAGCTCTCAGATGCATTACATAATTTTTTGGGGTTAGTGCGCAAGGAGGAAATGGTAGAATGAGCACATGGATAAAACAGAGATGGGATAAAGGGAAAATGATTTCGGGTCTGAAACCGGCTGTTTTCCTGACGATAGTTTCCTGCTTTATGCTGTTTATTTTTGCTCCGTTAGAAATATATCTCGGCAATCAGAATGAATTCTGGTATGACAGCTATATGCTGATGCCGTTTCTGATAAAGGATTTTCTTATTGCTTCAGCTGTCAGCCTTTGCGGATTCATTGCTGCTTATCTGCTGGGGAATTTTTTTTATACGGCTGCGGTGTATTGCTATTTTACATGCTTTATTGCCTGCTATATTCAGGGGAATTACCTGGTTAGCGGACTGCCCCCTTTTGACGGGACAGATGTCAACTGGGATATGTATCGCTCTGAAACTATTTGGGATGTGATTATCTGGCTTGTGATCGCAATCGTTATCCTGGCAGTTCTGCTTATCCTGAAAAGCAGAAAATTTCTGACTTTGGTGTTTTGTGCAAGCATTTTCTTCTTTTTGATGCTGGGCAGCACTCTTACAGTGCTTGGTGTAAACGGAGGATTGCTGAAACAAAAGCAGTTTGTCAAATTTACAAAAAACGATCAGTTTGAGATGTCTTCTGATACAAATTTCATTATATTATTATTGGATGCGATTGATGAGGCATGTTTCTGGGAAATATGGGAGCGGCATCCCGAATATGAGGAAGCCATGGCTGATTTTACATTTTACAATAATGCTATGTCGGGCTATGCCTATACAGATCATTCCCTCCCGCTTATGATTTCCGGAGAATGGTTTGAAAATGAGGAACCTTATGAGGATTACATCGACAGAATCTACCGGGATTCACCTTTTTTTAATTTTCTTGAGGAGCAAGGATATTCCCTGAGCTTTTATGATGATGAGATTCAGTTTGAAACGGGTGTTATGGACGGTGAATTTGCAAATATGACATATGCAAAGTCGACCTTATTGGATCCACAATTGTTCAATACACGTATTATCAAAATGACAGGCGTCAAATATGCACCGTATTTTATGAAACCCTATAATGCTATGTCGGGCTATGCCTATACAGATCATTCCCTCCCGCTTATGATTTCCGGAGAATGGTTTGAAAATGAGGAACCTTATGAGGATTACATCGACAGAATCTACCGGGATTCACCTTTTTTTAATTTTCTTGAGGAGCAAGGATATTCCCTGAGCTTTTATGATGATGAGATTCAGTTTGAAACGGGTGTTATGGACGGTGAATTTGCAAATATGACATATGCAAAGTCGACCTTATTGGATCCACAATTGTTCAATACACGTATTATCAAAATGACAGGCGTCAAATATGCACCGTATTTTATGAAACCCTATTGCTGGTTTGATCCCAACAAGCTTAATCATCAACAGTTGGGTTCAAAGGATGCGGAATTATTTGTATGGAACAATGGCGCTTTTTATGATGATGTAAAAAAGGAGAGCATAACCTGTGTCGATGAAAAAAGATTCAAATTGATTCATCTTATGGGTGCCCACGTTCCTTTCAGATATGACCAATACGTGAACGAAATTGAAGATGCAGACTATTTTACCTGTATTGAGTCCTCCATGACTGTTACAATGGCATATCTGGATAAACTCAGAGAAGCGGGTGTATATGATAATTCTATTATCTTTGTATTGTCCGACCATGGGTATAATATTTCCGGTGATGCAGTCCGCATTCCTCAGCGTGACGAAAATCAGAACGGCAGACAGCATCCTATTTTGTTTGTCAAGGGATTGAACGAAAGTCATGATCTGAAAATATCCGGCGCACCGATTTCCTATGAAGACCTTGTGGAGGCATATTATAAATTGCTGGAAGGAAATCTGTCTGATGATTGTTTTGAATATCAGGAAGGCGATTACAGGGAAAGAAGATATCTGCTGTATAAATATCTGGGCGAAGATCACATGGTGGAATATATACAGACAGGTTATGCCGGTGACGAAGAGACCCTGATACCCACAGGAAGAGTTTTTGATGCGAAGTAAACAAAGAGGGGACTCAAGAAAAACTCGGGGCTTGCAATTCGTGTTGAACTGTGATAAAATTTCACATTGTCAGGATTAATGATGCTGAGTCATACATGGTTCTAACATGGATGGGTTCCCGAGTGGCCAAAGGGGACAGACTGTAAATCTGCTGCAAATTGCTTCGGTGGTTCGAATCCACCCCCATCCATATCATATGCGCGGAGGGGCTTGTCAGGGCGTAAGGCTTTGAAGAGACTGACGCGCATGTGTCCTGCTGGTATGGTGGAATAGGCAGACACAAGAGACTTAAAATCTCTCGGAGGCGACTCCGTGCCGGTTCAAGTCCGGCTACCAGCATTAGTTTTTATTTGGAATCCACATTTTCAGTTGGGAGCTGAGGTGGATTCTTTTTCTTTGCTCAATATCCCTATAATTGCATTGGCAGAAGAAATCTTCCTGTTAAAATCCATTATGGCTGGAAGGTTTACACTCATCAATTCCTCTTTAGTTTTGCGATCGGGCAAGTTTTTATTTGTTAATATGACAATGTAACTAATAGACAAAAACATATATTAGATCGGAGGCATATTATGAGTAAAGATATTATCAATAGTTTTATGAGCACTACAAATATTCAGGAAACACCAAAAGGAACTGTAAGAAAGATTATGGAGCTACTTACAAGTCCTGAATCAGTTGAAGCTATGATTCTTATGACGGACTTGGAGCAGCCGGCTTTATCTGGGGTTGTGAAGGTTTTGGAAGATAACTTTGCGCAATCTGATTTTCCACTTCATCATAAAGGTCCTGGTGCCAATGCACCAAATCGTCGTAATATTGGGTGGATGATCAGGTATATCATGAGAGAATTTGGTTATACACCAAAAAAGGAAGAACCACTCCAAATGAGAATTGGTAAGTTTTCTGGATCACAGTATTTCAAGACAGCAGCGGTTTATGAAAAGACGATAGATAATCCTAAATATAGCATTGTAACGCATGTTGTAAAGAATAAGTAGGGAATCACAATTAAATTAAGGAGGCTCTATGAGCAATATCTTGAAAAAAAATTGTAAAACTGCTGCAAAAGTTGGTACTTTCGCAAAATAGTGTATGAGTATAGCAGTAAAAATTAAATGGGTAAATGATAAGACAAGGGAAAGGAGCTGTGCAGGCTCCTTTTTCATGTTATGGCGTAATACCACTTTTTCATGTTCCGAAATGGCATCTGCTGTGAGCAGTAATAGAGATAAAAAATATTTTCCTAAATCGTATGATTTCATATTTATTCCACATTGATATGGTAAACTTAAGACAGAAGGAGGTGTTCCAATGGCAACATTATTGATTGTTGAGGATGATATTGACACCAACGAAGCTGTTTGTGAATATCTGCAGGAAGCCGGGCATAACACAGTTTCTGCTTTTGATGGAGATGAAGCAATTACATTGTTCTCTGAACACAAAATAGACCTTGTTGTACTGGATATCATGCTGCCCACTGTCACAGGATTGGCTGTCTTAAATTCCATCCGGAAAACGAGCCAGGTCCCGATACTCATGCTGACAGCTTTAGAGGATGAAGATACACAGGCTACCAGCTTTGACGGCCTGGCTGATGATTATATAACAAAGCCTTTTTCTATGGTCATCCTGGGGAAACGTATCACGGCTTTGCTGCGCCGGAGCTATCACCCGGAAAAGATAGATGTCTGGACATGGGGCAATCTGATCGTCAATTTCTCCGGCTACTCGGCCCATGATGCAAGTGGGGAACTGGAGGTGACTGCAAAGGAACTTGACCTGCTCAGATTGCTGGTTGAACATCAGGGGTTGGTGCTATCCCGCACACAGATTCTGGATGCAGTATGGGGTGATGACTCCTATGTACTTGATCGGCTGGTTGATACCTATATCAAAAACCTGCGGAAGAAGTTACACCTTGACTGTATTAAAACGGTCAAGGGAATCGGATATAAACTTGAGGCCAGCCGATGAGAAGATTGAAAATTTTTCCAAAAACATTTCTCTATACCTTGAGCCTGATGCTGATCATTGTCCTGTTGTCCCATACGCTGATTTACTTCCTGTTGCCGCAGGCATATGATTATCAGCAGAAAAAGGCGCTGGAGGCAGATGCCGTTCGGCTGGTTCAGCAGATTACTACGGCTCTGCCGGAAGAACGGCTGAATTATGTGACAGTCTTTGCCGCTAAATGGAATGCGGACATTTCTGTCTTATATGATGGTTTTTCTTACCATATGGATTTGCTTGATGCTGAGGCCGATACGGTTCCTTCTCCGGATGGTAAAGTGGATGTGACTATCATTACAAGCACCACAGAGGATGGGATAAAAATTTCCCTGGCCGAAAATCCGAAAGGCGGCACGGACTTTTTCAAAGTAGAACGGGGCTTTGCCAATGGGACAGGAAGCATCACTGCCGTCGTTTCCCGCCAGCATATTGAGGATGCCGTCAGTGCGGTATTGATGATACTCCCATTTACGGCTATACTCTGCACGGTAATTTCCATTCTGTTTGCACTGGTCTACTCTAAAATGTTCACCAGACCTATCAAGCGGATCAGTGCAGCAACAGAACAGATGAGGGAGCTGGAGCCTGCCGCCTGCTGTGCCAATGATACCCAGGATGAAATTGGAATATTAGCTGATAATGTAAACAGTCTTTATCAGACTTTGCTGTCAACCATTCAGAAATTGGAACAGGAGATTGAAAAGGTGGAAGCTGCCGATATTCAGAAGTCGAATTTCCTGCGGGCCGCATCCCATGAGCTAAAGACACCTGTTACTGCTGTCAGCGCCATGCTGGAGAATATGATCCTCGGCATAGGGAAATACAAGGACAGAGATACCTATCTTGCCAGGTGTAAGGTCCTGACAGACCGGCTTGCCCAAATGATAAAGGAAATCCTCGACACATCAAGGGCGGAGTTCGCCGGAGAACAGGAGCGGACTGATTTTCTGATAACAGATGCGCTGGAAGCTGTCATAGAGCCATATCAGATCATTGCAAAGGCCAGGGGCATTTCGCTCTCTGTTGACGTAAGTGAATCTTTTGCTGTTCATCTGCCGCAGGGTATGATTGAAAAAGCGATTTCCAATATCCTGGCAAATGCGGTTTCCTATACAAAGCTAGATGGCATGATCGCTATTTCATGTAAGGGACGGCAGCTTATCATAGAGAATGAGTGTATTCCGATTCCGCCAGAGCACCTCGCTCATATCTTTGAGCCATTTTACCGGTCTGACTATGGCCGTGACCGTGGGGCAGGAGGGAATGGGTTAGGGCTGTATCTCGTTGCCACGATTTTGAAGTCACTTAATATTTCCTATAAGTTTATCCCATCCGGGGACATAAACGGGATGTCCTTTCAAATTTCTTTCTGATCATCAAATTCCATATTAGATTCATATGCCGCCCATAATAGCTCCACATAGGGATGCTAAGATACCTCCATCACATTGACAGGAGGTATCTTTTTTGAATGTTCTGAAACGAGCTTATCTATATGACACAAGGAAGAAAGGGAAAAGCCTGACGCTGTTTTTGCTCTTTGTTCTGATCACGCTATCTCTCACAGTCAGCTTTTATGTGTTGGGCGCAGCACAGACTGCAGCCGCTAATTTGCGGGAAACGGTGGGCGCGTCCTTTTCCCTGTATGGAAAGCCGATGGAGTTTAGCAAAGAGACCGCCGATTATGCCATGCAGCTTGTCCCTGTTTTCCGGAAGGACATTGACTTGATTGCAGACAACAGTGGAATTAAAGCCTGGAATGCCCGGCAGTCAGCCTCCGCAGCGGCCGGCAACTTTATCCTTCCGTCTGGTATGCCATCCGGCGCTATTTCTGTCAATACATCATCAGCATGGAACCAGGACTTTACCAGCGGGATTCTGATGCTGACCGAGGGGCGGCATATTGCCGGGGACGATCAATATGCTGCCCTGATCAGCCGGGAACTGGCAGAGGAAAATGGACTGCAGGTTGGCTGTGAATTACTGTTCAAAGATCCGGCGGTAACGGTAGAGGTTGTCGGCATTTATGAAAGTGATGCAGGTATGGAGTTCGATACTGACACGATTTTTACTGACTATGATACTTTCTGGACATTGACAGGAAGCACAGCCGGAAGCTATTCAGGACGGGTGGATTTCTTCGTCACTGATCCGGCCGGGCTTAAAAATATCATGGAGCAGGTCAGGCAGAATGTACCGCTTCAATGGGAGGACTACGAGCTTTCGGAGGATACAGCGGGGTATGACGCCATTGCATATCAGCTCTCTGCCATTGGACGGCTCACAACAGTTTTGATAATCTCTGTAATTTCGGTCAGCACGGTTGTCCTTTTTCTGATACTTGCCATGCGTATCCGGGACCGTGTCCATGAAGTAGGTGTCCTGCTGGCAATCGGGGTTTCAAAAGGGCATATCATAACACAGTTTGTTGTTGAAACAACAGCTATCCTGCTTTTGACACTCCTGTTTTCCTGTCCCATTGGTTATTTTGCCATTATGCAGGTTGGGGCATTCCTGCGGGATATGGTTGGTGCAGTCAGTGTGGACTTTCCAATCTGGAAACTGCTTTTGCAATATGGGATTGAAACTTTCGTTGTGATTGCTGGTGTGATGATAGCTGTATACCCGGTTTTCCGGCTTCATCCCAAAGATATTTTATCAAAAATAAGTTAAGGAGAATACAGACGTGATAAAAAGAGCATTTCTTTACACAATCAGGAAAAGGGGGAAAACAATCATCCTGCTTCTGACCCTGTTTATTATCTCAACATTTGTCCTGACTGGGCTTTCCATTCTGGCGGCAACAGACCAGTCTGCATTGAGCCTGCGGCAGTCCGTAGGCGGGAGTATCAAGCTGGAACGGGATAAGGACAACAGCCGGAACTGGACATACCAGCAGGGCATTGGCGGTGTGCTGGTAGGCTACACAGGTACGCCGATCACTGACGCAGATATTGAAAAGGTCATGAGCGTCAAAGGTATCCGTGACTATAACGGTATAGGTGATGGCAGCGTCTTTGCAATGGATTTTTCGTTTATTTCAGGCATTAACTTCGGGCCAGGGAGCGATTACAGCGCTCTTCCCTCCGTTTCTAATTCCGAGTAT
>CAMWJV010000021.1 GCA_947174665.1 uncultured Lachnospiraceae bacterium | reverse complement strand
AGTAATATTTGAGTCATATACATTATATGGTGGTTTTTTTTCACTTATAAAAGTTACCGTTACACTATTTTCATCATAGAAACCTTCATATGTTACACACTTACCATCATTTTGGATGATGATTTCATTTTTTGGCGAAAAAAACTCTACAAGAGTTCTTTCTAATAAATCTTTATCAATACATTTTCTTTTTATTCTTCCACATATGCAAATTGCCATTATTTTACCTCCTATGGGTATATATGTGTTACAGTTCCGGCTTTTACTACTATAACTTCCTCCAATCCGACAACACATTTCTCATTTAATGCAGCTACTAAATCATCTATGTTGCCCTTCCAGTCATCCAAATTGAGAACTACACGCTTAGTCTGTTTCTTTCTATCCTATAATCCGGCCTCCTGCTTGTTCCCTCTATTGTAGGATTTTGCTCTATTATATATCCCCTTCTTCTTCCTTTTCTTCCTCTTCATCTCCCGGCGGTGCCATCTGCACCACACCGCCCGGACTCTTCCAGAACCCCTGGACCGGCTGGTTCGCCCCCAGGTCCGCCGCCCGCTCCAGTCCCGGGTCACGGTTAACGGGAACACCGCCAATATATCCATCCGCCTTTACGAGCCCCCGCTTCTGCTGAACCACATGCCCCAGCTCATGCTCCAGATGCCGCTCCTGACCGGGGCCGATGTACACCTGGCTTCCCCGGGTGTAAGCATATGCCCCAAGCTGTGCCGGGCGGGACGAATTATAGTGAACCCTGACATCCTCAAAGGAAAGTCCGGAAGCCGCTTCAAATTTCGCCTGAACCGCCCCGGGAATCCCCGTTGGGCCGGACGCGGTCTTTGTCCCCTCTTGTCTCCTTACCTTCATTTTACTGACAGATACCATTTTATTCTTCCTCTCGCGTAATTTCAACCCGCAACTACCGGCTTCTTACTTTTCACCCCTTCTGGAAGCGTGACTTACAGTCAGTAAACCGTGCTGCCGCCAGCCCTTTCAAAACCCTCTCAGTGCCGTCTCATCCTTTCCCGCCTCCAGTTCCAGAGCCTTTCTGATGTGCTCTCTGGTGACGATCTCATTGTCGCTGCACCTGGCAAGCAGTCCCGCCACCTGGGCCGCCGCCTTGATTCTGGCAGGGCTTAAGTCTGCTGCCCCGGCAAGCTCCGCCGCGGATACATCCTCCGCCACAGGCAATGCTCCCCACAAAACCTTTTCCCACATCCGCTCCCGGTCCTCCCTGTCCGGTTTTCGGAATCTGATGACAAACCGGATCCTCCTGACAAAGGCATCGTCAAAGTGGTCCAGCAGGTTAGTCGCCAGAATCACAATCCCCTCATACTCCTCTATCCGCTGGAGCAGATACGCCGTGGAGACATTTGCGTATCTGTCATGGGAATCCTGAATGCCTGTGCGCTTTCCGAACAGTGCGTCTGCCTCGTCGAAAAAGAGCAGACCCCGCCCCCGTTTTGCCACACGGAATATCTCATCCAGGTGCTTTTCCGTCTCTCCTATGTATTTGTCAAATATCTGCGACAAATCCACCTTAAAAAGAGGCAGCTTCAGTTCACCTGCCATAGCAGAGGCAGCCATGGTCTTGCCGGTCCCCGAACTGCCGTGAAACAGCATATGCAGCCCCTGTTCTCCGCCCCAGTTCTTCGCCAGCCTTATTATTGTCTCCAGCTGCTCCCTGCAGTCCTTCGGCAGTACAATATCATCCAGTGTGCATCTGCTCTCTATCATTTTCCCCAGCCCGGAATCCATGCTGTGCTCCTTAAGTCCCTCCGTCCAGGGCGCCATATCCTTCAAAGTTAGCTGCCTCTCCTCCGCCAAAATACTCACAACTCTCAGCTTTTTCTCCATCTCGCCCACGGAGAAACGATACCGCCCCAAAAGCGCCTCCTGCCATTTCCTGCGATCTTTTTCAGGAATCCAGCCGTCCAACGCCACCCGCACCTCTTCTTCGGACAGCACATCCGACAGATTCATCCTGACATCTGCATACTGTCCCGCTCGCTGCGCCTCCCGACCGCTCTCCGTCAAAAAAATCATTCGGCACCGGGGAAAAATCTCTGATAAAAATAACTCCTCCCATCTTTCCTTCTCCCGGCTCACCGCACCGCTTTCAGCCGCATCCTCCATCTCAACCAACTCCGGCACAAGTACCGGCCATGCCAGCCTGCATATCAGGCGCAATGTCTGCATGATCCGCTGTCTGCCCTCCGTCTCTTCCCGCAAAAGCCTTGATACCTTTACAAAGATAACGCCCAGGCCTTCTTCCGCGCACACCAGCTTCACCAGCGTATGTTTTCCGCATCCCTTCACTCCGTGCAGCAGGATTTTAGGCGGCTCCGCCATGGAAAGGTATCTGCACAGCCTGTCATGCTCCGCCCTGTGCAGCGGCAGCAGCGGTGGGCCTGCGAACGTGCCTGACCCACCCGGCAGAATGCCGCTGTATGTCTCTCCCGGCAGAACGCAGCTGTACTCCTCACCCTCCGGGAGAGCGCCTGTTAACAAAAAAAAGAAGGCCCCGTCTCCCAGGGCCAACGGAGCGGAAAGCAGCCCAGCCTGATTCTCACCCGGGAGCCGCAGAATATCTCCCAGCATACCATTCCGCCTGCAAAGCTCCCCAATCAGTCTGAAATCCACAGACAGCACAGAAGACAGAAGGTGAAGCCCGTACTGGATATCCGGCTGCCTCACCTGATGACTCTGCCGAAAATCCAGGCACAGCCCGCTCTCTGTTTCACAGCAGAAAGCCAGCATTACCAGCCAGTATTCCGTCTCCGTCAAGGCATATCGCTCCCGCAGAAAGAGTGACGGCAGAAAAATGTCCGCCAGACGTTCCCTCTCTTTAATGCGCTTTTTTTCTTCCTCAAAAAGACTTCCAATGTCCTCTTCCTTCTGCTGCAGCGCAAGAAAAACACGAACGTAATCCTGTATCTGTTCCTCTACGGAATGATAACCATCCATAAACCGTCTCCCTTCACACTTCAGCCTTAGAAAACATTCATACCGACAGGAACATTAAACTACATCCTTTCCAGACCGTAATTTCTCTCCATTACCCTGTTCACCTTTCGTGTCCTGGCGGATGCAACGGTCACGGGCGCTGCCCGCAGGTATACCGCCGGCTGAAGTGGCTGGTTAAAGCTTCCCCACAGGCGGATTTTGAACTCCACACTCTCACACAGGAAAGAGATGCCCACCTTCTCCCCGTCCTCCCGTATGAGCGTCGGGTTATCATGCAGTGTGCGGATCATTTCATTCAAAATACCCTGCAGCCGCTCTCTCTGCAGACCGCCGAAGCGATGCTTCTCATTACAAAACAGCATGTAGGAAAGCTCCACGACCTTAGGCGGAAACCGCAGGATATTTCCGCCCGTGTCAGCGGTCGCTGCAACGGCCAGGGAATAATCCTGTATGTCGTAAAGATAAACACCAACCCTGTAATCTTCTTCCTCCCAGGGTGCCGTCAGCAGGATGCTGTCCCTGTCCCTCACATATCCGGGGCAGAGATTGTCCCGCAGCAACTCAAGCAGGCATTTACCTGTGAGAAGGATTTCGTCATCAACAGGAACTCTGACCTCCGAATCCACTTCATCGTTCGGCCCGTTTTTGCCGGCCGCGCCGGTTCTGTCAATTCTGTGAGCCTGACTGCTGTCCATGATAACGCCACCTCTCTGCTTCACATTCTCTTTTGACTATCAGCTTTCTTTTCACATCCGTATATCTTTTTACGGGTATCTGCAGCCGCTCCCCGTTAGAAAGCTCCGCATAACAGCGGTTGATTCCCGCCACATGCAGACTGTTTACAATAAAGCTTTTATGTATTCTCACAAAGCTGTCAGGCAGTCTGCTCTCTGTATGCAGGAGCGTACCCGTCACCTCCACGGTCTCCTTTCCGGTATGCCAGAAGACGCGGTTGTGACCGGACTCCAGATACAAAATTTCCTCCTCGCCCAGAAAATAAGTGTGCTCCACCACATCCGTCAGGCGAAATACCCTCCCCGGCTCCTCCGATATATGAAGCATGGTCAGCCTGGGAGTTCCCCACATGTACTGCAGCAGGGCCGAATAGCGGCAAAGCGACACGTTCCTTCCTCCGTTGTCCGAGGAACTGACCAGCCGATAACTGCCCACAACGGATGCGGCATCCGGCCTGTTCAGGCAAATCCTGCATTCTCTGTGCAGAATATGACAGTCACTTTTTTCCTGATGCCCGGGTGCAATACATACCATGTCCTCCGTGTAATATTTTGCCTTTTTAAAACGGTCTTCCCTGTAAAAAAGACTTATCATATATCTTGCAATCGCACACACGTATCTTTCGTCCACACCCTGCTCCCTATACCGTATTTGACACCAGGGGCAAATTGCTCCGACATCCGCACAGTACTTTTTGTTTATCATAATAATGTACTCTTGCCCTCTGCAACTGTATTGGACAAAAAACAAATGAAAAAGGCGAAAAGGCCAACAAAAAGAGCTGCCGTTTAACACGACAGCCCTTCTCAGTCAACCGCTCACTATTCTCTGCTGACCTGATAAAGCGAGTAGAAATAATTCTTTTTGTCCATCAGCTCCCCAAAGGTTCCCTGCTCCGCCACACGCCCGTTCCGCATTACAATAATGCCATCAAACCTTTTCAGTGCTTTCTCGTCCAGCCTGTGGGTCACCACCAGTCTCGTCAGCCCGTCAATGTCAAGAATGGCATTGGTGACACTGTCCGCCGTCTCTGCATCCAGGGAGGAGGTTGCCTCATCCACCAATAACACCCGTGATTCTTTTAGAAGGCTTCTTGCGATGGAGATTCGTTGCTTCTCGCCCCCCGACAAATGGGCTCCGCCTTCACCGCAGCCGTAATCCCAGCCCTTTTCTGCAACCAGTTCCTTCAGTCCTGCCCTGGATGCCGCCGACTCCACAGCATCGGCCGGAAACTCCTTGAACAGACAGATATTCCTCTTCACAGTGTCATCAAAGATAAAGACATTCTGCTGAATAACGGAAACCACATCGAAAATGCTGTCCGCATTCACATCCTTGAGTTCTCTTCCCCCCATGGTGACTCTGCCCTCATAGTCGTCATAACTTCCCATGATCAGATTCAGGAGCGTAGATTTTCCGGAGCCGGAACCCCCCACAACAGCATAGCTCTTTCCTGCCTCAAACTCAAGATTCACATCCTTAAGCACATCCTTTCCCTCCTCATAAGAGAAGTTGACATGCTCAAACCGGATGCCTGCCCCTATGCCGCTCACAAGCTCTGTCTTCCTTTCGCCCTCGTCCTCTGCACAACACTCTGCCAGTTTTTTTATCAGTCCTGCCGCCGCTTTTCTTTCAGCCAGTAAAACCGGAACCTGGTTAATGGGACCCAGAACGTAGTTCATCATCTGCACAAAGGCTACCACCACTCCCGCCGTGATCTGCCCCTTAATAGCCAGATACGCCCCCAGAAGAAACACACCCAGTTGGACGGAAATGCCTGCAAGAGTAGAGATAAGCTCTATCAGCTTCACTGTCTTCTGCCGCCTGCACTTAACCTGCTCCAGATGCTCGTTTCTGTCCGCATAGAGAGTTCCTGCCTCTTCCTGTGCCTGAAAACTCTTGATAACGCTGAAGCCGCTCAACAGATCCTTCACCATGGCCACAAAGCCCGCATTACAGTCACTGATCTGCTTCTCCTGCTCGGCAACCCTGCTGCCGAAGATCACAGACACGATCACAGGCAGAATGCAGAGGCCGATCACAGCCAGCGTCATGGCCCAGCTGTAATAAAACATCAGCACAAGGGACAGCACCGCTGTCAGAAGAGATTCCAGCATACTGAATTCCGCCAATAAGTACTTGGACTCGATGGATGTCACGTCATTTGTCAGGGCCGATATATAATCACTGCTGTTATTTTTACCAAGAGAACTTATACTCTTTGCCGTAATGTCCTGAAATGCCAGATTTCGATAACCTGCCACAGCTTTCCTCATAAAATTGTATTTAGCGGACCGCAGGACAAGAAACACCACACAGTATCCTGCCACCATCACAAGAGTCAGCACAAGACAGTGTTTCAGCCCCTCCATACTTCCGCCGCCGGCAAGGTCCATGAGCTCCTTGAGTAAACCTGCCAGCACCACTGATGAGACGCTTGCTCCAATGGTAGCAACAATTGTTAAAACATAATTTAACTTGTTTTTCTCATAAAACTTTTGTCTGTATCTTTTAATATTTATTTTATTCATTATTATATCCCCCTTGCGTGCTCCGCTTAAATCCTCCCTCAGATAGAATGGATCGTCAACGCGCCAAAGGCAATATCCCCTGATATATACAGGGTATTCTCCCCCTGAGAATCATTTTCATAGTCCGAGTATGCCGCACCGAATGCCCGTGTCACATTGTCTACTACCTTCCACCCTCTCGGAACATACAGGGTAACCTTGCCGAAGGCAGAATCTACATATACCCTTGCCGCATGCTCCTTAAGAACGGCATCCGTGAAGTAAACCTCCATGGCGCCAAAGGCATTGTCCACCTGTACATGAGATATTTCACCCACCACATACTTAACCGCACTGCCAAAGGCATTCTCGTAGAAAACGTCACCTCCCGAGACAGTGTCCCCTACCCTGTGCTCTCCGCCTGCAATCAGCTTATAACTTTTTGTCCTGTGAAACTTCGGAAACAAAAGATTTAAGCCGATCGTACCAAGCAGCGCCGCCCCCAGCACCGGCCAGGGCGTGATGGTCTCCAGTTCCAGAAATTCATCATTGACGATCACCATGAATGCCAGCGAAAACAGCATTTGACCAAAGCTTCTCTTGACCAGACCATTGAGAAAAATTCCTGTCAATCCGATGGTAAACAGAATAGACCAGAATCCGATGCCCTCCAAAATTCCCAGTTTGCTCACCAAAAATGCCGCTGCTCCCAGCAGGAACAGAATACCCCAAAATACATTACCACCCTTGTTTACTTTAAACTCAAACTTGCCCTTCATCGCTTTGCTCTCCTTTCTATCGTCCAAGCCTTCTCGCATTCAACCGTTCAAGCAGAAGCTTATAATAGCTTCTGGACACCATGGCCTTTTTCAGGCTGCCCTTAAATTCCACCATGCTGGATGCCGTCAGATTCCTTGTAATGGAATAAATATAATCCAGATTGGCAATGGTGGATTTTGAGATTCTCATAAAACTTCCCGGCAGCATCTCCTCCAGCTCATATAGCTTGTAGCCGCAGGAAAAAATTTTATCCGCCGTGTGCGCCCTTATCTCCCGCCCCTCCGTCTCAAAGAAATAGATGTCCTCCATGGGTATGAAGAAATCCGTACCTCCGTCAGCCAGGAGCAGGCATCGTTTGCCGTTATTCTGTTTTGACAGATAATTCTGAAGGCTGATGACGGAGTCGTTCAGGCTTCCGCAGCGAATAACCACTTCTTCCTCCTCCAGCCCCTCCACAATCTCGATTTTGACCTTCATACAAACTCCCATGTCGCAGCTTTGCTGCGACTGTATTTCCTACTGCCATAATTTTTATGTATCAGGTGTTTACAATTACAGTATACAGAGAATTCAAAGGCTGTAAATAGGCATTGCACAAGAGGTAAGTATTTGTAACTGACAGGTAAAAAAATGAGCGCCTTCTCCGGCGCTCATTCTGGTTATTTCATTCTGGTTTTTCTTCCGCCTTCCTGTATGCGATCACCTCATAATCGCTCTCCCTGCTGCGCTCCACCATACACTGATACACCCGGTCCCGCAGCTCCTGCTGCCGCTCCTTCGGCTTCAGACTGCCATTCGGATAGAAAGGGCCGTCAATGTAAGTGACAATATCCACCTTATCGGCCTTTGCACTCTTCCTGTTTTGTGACCGAGAGATGCAGCCACATCTTTTTTCCCGCCGATGATAAGTGTTTGTCAGGGCATAAACCGGACAGTCCAATTTTACGGGATACTGAAAGGAGACTGCCTTAAAGGGCCTGATTCCCGTGTAATAGGGCCAGATATGGGCCTCCGGATAGATGGTGACGGAACAGTTCCTTTGAATCTTATCCTCCACAGCCTTCACGAAATTTCTCATGCCGCCCATGTCACCGGGAATGGGAATCGCTCCCAGCATCTCCACCAGCACACGAAGCCCCGGCATAGAAACATTCTCCGGATTGACAATAAAGAAGTTGCGGTGCGGGTAGTTAGCCACACTTGGAATGAAAGTGTCCGCAAAGGGCTGCGTGTGGTTGCCGTATATAAAATATCCCCTGTTATTGCACTCCTTCAGCTTTTCTTTCCCTACATATTTTAAATGAAACTTTAATTTCTGATATAGGAACTTAATTGGCATACTCAGCACATTCTGCACCGCCAGAGAACAGAAGTTCCAAAGTCTTCCGTGAAAATACCGGAAATCCTTGTCGATAACTCTGGGTACAATCTGTGCCTCGGAAAATTCCTCATTCAATTCATCCCTATAATAAATAATCCTACTCGGTTGTGTATTCCACCGGTTTTCCGTAGAACTCTTCATAAATGCGGCTCCAAACCTTATAATTTTCCTGGCGCATGGCGCTGACCTGCTCCCGCTCCGTCAATCCACTCTGAGGATATATGGGCTTATCAATGAATACCGTGTACTCCTGAATCGGAAAACCATCCGGCCCGTAAACATCGCTGTCCTCCATAGTAATAAAAACAGGCAATACGGGAACATGGTTTTTCACGGCAAACTTGAACGCGCCGTTCTTCAAGGGTTTGGGCTTTCTGTAATTCCACCACAGACTCTGTTCCGGGTAGATCAGAATAAAGTCTCCCCTCTGCAGGATCGTATCCACCGCCCGAAGAAAATTATACATGGTCTTTTTATTCTGGCTCAAGGGCAGGGTATTACAGTTGCGGAACAAAAATCCGTAGAATCCGGGAAAATTGGTATAATTCCCCTCCCGTATCACCTTAAAAAGCTGCCTCTTTCCCTGATGCTCCGATATGCGGAACAAATGCTCCACCGTAAAGCAGTCGAAAGGGTTAAAATGATTGCAGGTAATAATGGTTCCTGATGTCAGCCCGTTCAGGTATTCCATCCCTCTGATTTCCTTCAGGATCAGCTTGCCGTCCTTCAGCAGCCCGTCCAGAAACTTCCCAGCCAGGGCATAGGAAAGTTTTACTTTCGCCTTGTTGAGTGGTTTCACCCTCAGATAGTCAATCTGATCCGGCTCCAGGGGCAGGGTCGGCGGGTCCTCCTCCGCGTCCACGTCAAACCTTCCCTCCCGCTCCAGCTCTTCAATCCTCGCAAGAACGGCCAGTCTATCCGGTGCCTTTTCAGGCACAGGTACATTCTCTTTCAAACTGTTCTCTCTCATCTTTCCCGTTTAATCTCCATATCTTAATCTGAATGAACACCGCCTGCACAAGGCCGGCAAGCCTGCCTGGCGTTTTTCATCTTCTGTTCTTCCTGTCGTCTCCTACACAGTCCGATTCTCTCCTTGCAAGCCTGATCAGCTTCTCATGGGATTGTGCGTCCTTCAAACGATCTTCCTCCGTAAAATTCTCTTTAATCCTCTGAATTTCCTCAAAATACTCTGTCTCCTGGGCATACATCCAGAAAAATTCCTTGTACAGTATGTCCTCAAAGTGCCAGGGCTTAAAAGCCAGATTATAGTGTATCAGCTTTACGTTCTCTGTCTTTATCTTAGGGTCGGCAATGGGCATCCTGTTCCAGACCCTCTCGATCAGCTTCACACGCCCTTTGCACAGCCTGTTCAGATAGTCCTGGTCCTGGGCAACCGCAAAGGTAATCCTGTCAAGCGAGTATATAAATTTCTCCTGGAACTTAAACTTCCGCATCTGATCCAGATTCATCAGCAGAATACCCGCATTAAAGTAATTCTTATAGCTTGCTACTCCTACCACCTTTTCCGCATAGGTCTGAAACACCTCGTTGAACTGAATCACATCATCCGGTGCCGCTGCCACCAGATTATCACCCATATCAATATTGTACAGCTTCGCAATGTCATCCAGAATGACAATATCGCTGTCAAGGTACAGCACTTTGTCATACTGCGGATAAAGATTGGGCAGAAACAGCCTGAAGTAGGTTGTCTTGGAATAATAATCCCTGGTGTATAACTTATCCTTTACTTTCTGAATATAGTAATTTAAATCCACAAACTCAATATCTACATTCTCTCTCTCGTACTTTAAGATCTTTTTCTTGTTTCCCTCGCTTATATCCGTATTCAGCACCTTTATCAGGTATGTATTCTCCTGAGAAGAATTGTCAATCAGAGACTGGATCGCCACTGCAAGGAAGGGACAATACCCGTCGTCCACCGCAAAAAAAACAGGAATTTTCATTTTCGGCCTCCATTCGTGCGCCGCAATGCGCGTATCTTTCAATCGTTGTAATTACTTTCAAACTCTGCCTTCAGGGCCAGATATTCCTCCAAATCCGCGTCAAAGGCGTGGCAATGCAGATATTTGTGAATTTCATCCACCTGCCACTGCTTATAATTTTCCGTATGCGGGTATGGCCGAAACATCAGCCTCTTGCAAAAGTGGCACACCACCGTATCCTTCTTGTTAAATCTGGACTGTTCATTGTAAATTCTGGGAATGAGTTTCTTTTTGGTGGTTGATTTGAAGATGGCGGACTGGTCCGCAAACAAAAGCTTCTTTGTCCGAATCAGTTCCCTGGCCTTCACCAACAGTCCTGTCTCCCTTATCTTTGCCATATTTAAGAGAAGCATTCCCGCATTAAAATAATCGGGCCGGATCAGCCAGCAGCCATACTTCTCTTTTACTGCAGCATACTCATAATCCGTCACATCAATATCCCAAAGCTGCTTAATATCGTTAGCAATCATAATATCAATATCCAGATACAGCAGCTTATCCGGAATCTCCGAAATCATATCCGCCAAAAGGCGCAGCAGCGTATAGGGAGTACAGTACGCTGTTTCGTTGACACATTTATGAAACTCCTGTTCATACAGTTCCGTCACATCCAGCTTTTCCACCAGACTGCCGGGACTCTTTTTTTGAATCACACTGTTCAAAAAAGCAATCTGCTCATCCGTGATCGCAGTAAAATCCTGACGTACCCTGGTCAGTTCCATTGTCATGACAAACACATGTATCGCCTCATGCGTCCTGTTCGTCATCGAAATCAACTGCGTCAGCGCGCCGTCAAAAACTTTTTTGTTCCCGCACAATAAAACATTAACCATAACAACTGTTACTCCATAATACTGTAAGACATCCACTCGTAGAGAAGCCTTGTTCCCTCCGTAATCTCCGGGGGCAAAAGAGCCCGCGCCACCAGTTTCAGCTCATCCGATTCGATGTCCGTCCGCTTCAGGTGGGCATAATCGCCATCGATGTCCGCCACAATATACTCAAACCGATTCATTCAGTCTCCCTTTCTGATCCGTCCGCCAACCCATATTGTATGGATTATAGCATATTCGTTCGAAAAAAAAAATATAATATTTATTTGGCACATACCATATTACATGGTTTTTAATACTATGTCAAGAAGTTTGGTTGAACGTAAATTAATTAAGGGGCTGTGGAAAACGAGAGCATCCGTCTCATTTCCGCACAGCCCCTTGCATGGTTCTGCATTAATACCGGATTACATCATTCCGCCCATGCCGCCTCCGGCAGGCATTGCAGGAGTTTCTTCCTTAATATTTGCCACAACGCTCTCGGTGGTCAGCAGGGTGCTTGCTACGCTGGTAGCATTCTGCAGAGCGCTTCTGGTTACCTTCGCAGGATCCAGAATGCCTGCCTTCACCATATCCACATACTCTTCCTTCAGAACATCAAAGCCCACACCATCCTCGGACTCTCTAACCTTGTTGATGATGACGCTGCCTTCCAGTCCTGCGTTTGCAGCGATATGGAACAGCGGAGCCTCCAGTGCCTTCAGCACAAGCTGAGCGCCGGTCTTCTCATCGCCGTCCAGACCCTCAGCAAGCTTTGCAACCTTCTTGGAAGCATGGATATATGCAGCGCCGCCGCCGCAGATGATGCCTTCTTCCACTGCTGCTCTGGTAGCTGCCAGCGCGTCCTCCATGCGGAGCTTTGCCTCCTTCATCTCGGTCTCGGTAGCCGCACCTACACGGATGACAGCAACGCCGCCTGCCAGCTTTGCAAGCCTCTCCTGCAGCTTCTCTCTGTCGAAATCAGAGGTGGTCTCTTCAATCTGCTTCTTAATCTGGGCAATTCGCGCCTGGATTTCGCTCTTTTCGCCCTCGCCGTCAACAATGACTGTGTTCTCCTTCTGAACCTTTACACTCTTAGCGTGTCCCAGCATATCCATGGTGGTATCCTTCAACTCATAACCCAAATCGGAGCTGATCACGGTACCGCCGGTAAGGATTGCAATATCCTGCAGCATATCCTTTCTTCTGTCACCGTAGCCGGGCGCCTTGACAGCCACCACATTAAAGGTGCCGCGCAGCTTATTGACGATCAGTGTGGTCAGGGCCTCGCCCTCAACATCCTCAGCGATGATCAGCAGCTTTGCGCCGGACTGTACCACCTGCTCCAGCAGAGGCAGAATCTCCTGAATGTTGGAAATCTTCTTGTCTGTGATCAAAATATGAGGATTGTCCAGAGTTGCCTCCATCTTATCCATATCGGTAGCCATATATGCGGAAATATATCCTCTGTCGAACTGCATGCCCTCCACCAGGTCAAGCTCTGTCTGCATGGTCTTGGACTCCTCGATGGTGATGACGCCGTCTCCGCTCACCTTTTCCATCGCATCCGCAACCAGCTGTCCTACTCCTTCATCTCCTGCGGAGATAGCCGCAACACGCGCAATGTGCTCCTTGCCGTTCACCTTCTGGCTCATACCGGAAATTGCCTCTACCGCACAATCTGTAGCCTTTTTCATACCTTTTCTCAGGATAATGGGATTAGCGCCTGCTGCCAGATTCTTCATTCCTGCATTTACCATCGCCTGTGCCAGAACGGTAGCGGTAGTGGTACCGTCTCCGGCTACATCGTTCGTCTTGGTAGCCACTTCCTTCACAAGCTGCGCACCCATGTTCTCGAATGCATCCTCCAGCTCAATCTCCTTGGCAATTGTCACACCGTCATTGGTAATCAGCGGCGCGCCGAAGGACTTATCCAGAACAACGTTTCTTCCCTTAGGTCCCAGGGTTACTCTGACAGTGTCAGCCAGCTGATTGACACCGTTCTCTAATGCTGCACGGGCTTCCGCACCGTATTTAATCTCTTTTGCCATGATCATATGCCTCCATTTTTCTATTTTTTCAATCTGAGCCGTCTTCCGGCTCTTTGATTCTGCCAATTAAATAACTGTCGATTGCAAATGTTAGTTGGCAATAATTGCCAAAATATCGCTCTGCTTTACAATGATATACTCATCCTCATCCAGCTTTACTTCTGTTCCTGAATATTTGGAGTAAATGACCTGGTCACCGGCCTTGACCTCCATCTTAACCTCCTTGCCATCTACCACGCCGCCGGGGCCTACTGCCACAACCTCAGCCTGCTGGGGCTTCTCCTTATTCTGTCCGGGAAGAACGATGCCGGACTTAGTAGTCTCTTCTGCAACCAGCTGCTTTAATACGACTCTGTCGCCTAACGGTACTAATTTCATAGTAATGCCTCCTTATGTCACATATAGTTTATTCTGTTAGCACTCATTTCATTCGAGTGCTAATCATCAAGACATATATTAGTTTTATATGCAGAGTTTTTCAAGCATATTCTCATTCGTTTAAATAGTGTTTTCTCATTATATCTTATTTTTTCTATTGTTTTCTTTTGTTTTCTCAGCTATCGCCTGCCGGAAGATTTTATATTTGGTTAATAATTTGTTAATCATTAAAAAAATAAATGACCCCGGAAGCATCTGCCTCCGAGGCCTTTTTATCTCACTTTCATCAATTCATGTGGCTGCCATAGCCGCCTGCAGAGCCAATCCTGACCATCTGCCCCTCTTCCTTTTTCTCCTTTATCTTGGACATAATGGTAGGAACAGCTCCCAGCAGCAGGAATACATACAACAGAACCAGGTTTCCGATATAAGCAGTCATTTCGATTAATTCCAATTTCAGAAGCATAGGTATCATCCTGTAGCACTCAAACAGATTATTGCCGACATCCGCACCTCCGCCGTCTCTCAGCACACGAATCGCCCAATCCAGTCTATCTCCCAAATAAGTCATGATCAGCATGATGACAATGCTGATGACAATCCCCTTCTTTGTCAGCCTGCCGCCCAACAGCTCATATCCCTTCAGTACACCTATTGCCATGACTACACCGGACAGTGCCGCCACATACCCCAGCTGACTCAGCAGGACAATGCAGACCACACCCAACAGAGAGCCGATTATTGCACCAACAATACCGCCCGCAATATTTTCCTTCTTCTGCGCCTGCTTTTGTGCTTCCATAGCCATGTTACCCCGCATGTTTGTCTCACACTTCTGGCAGAGATGATAATAACTGCCCCCGGACTTATATGCGGCTATCTCCTCCGGCTGTCCGCAAAGACTGCAGCAGGGCGAGCATCCCTTTTCCCTGAGGAAGGAAATCAGGCCGTTTATTCCCTCTGTCGCTACACTCGCCAGACTATCCCTGAGCTTTTTCTGATTGACCGAACCTGTCAGCGGGATAGTAATGTTATTGCCTTCCTGGCTCCCTACGCCAAGATTTTTCACATTCTTGGCCAGCACCTTGAACTCATCCTTATGTATGGCTGCCCCCGTCGGAGTCTTTGCCGCAGTATGCAGGGTCATTGTATAAGGATATCTGCTGTCCGCCGCGTAAAGAATCAGGTCAAAGCCTTCTTTCTGTCCGTAGATCACATCATTCTCACTGTCATAGCGCATACCGATAGATGCCGCCAGCTGGGAATAATAATCTGAAATCTTACTCATCTCTCTCCTCCTGTGTTAAGACAAACTATTATTCTGAAACGTCAGCACTTGATTTCCAGATATCCAAGCAGTTTGGACATGTCATACTCCTCCAGCACGCCCAGGTTGGAATCATAGAATTTGCCGTCATAGTGCACCAGATAATGGCAGAACCGCCCCATCTTCTCCATCATGATACAGCACTTGGGCAGAACGGCATCCCTTCCCTCCGTGTATACAATGATGTCATTGTGATCCAGACCGTAATAATTCAGCGCAGAGATCACCCTGCCCATGGTAGCTTGCCACTCCCTGCAGTCCATCACGCTGATGACCTCGGCAATTGTCACTCCGGCAAGCATGGCAACGCATGCCTGGCCGCAGAGCCCATCCTCCGGCTGTTTGATCACATTCACACTGTCGATCTTGCGAATAGGCTTGTCAAAACTGTAGGGGCTGTTCTGATCCATGCGGATCAAAGAGCCGTTTACATGCAGTAATATTTTGTGGGGCACCCCCAGCTCCACGCTGACTGCATCCTCATCCTCAATGTGTATCTCATAATTTCCCTTTTCTATGGGAAGCAGCTCACACGCAATTATCTTGTTGTCCAGGACAACATCCGCCTGAATCACATCCCTCTGCTTGCAGACCTCCCAGATATTGAAAGGAATAGGGATCATGTAGCCCTTTTCGTTTTTCGCAATCTTGGACTCAAAAAAATACCTCATAAAAATTTACCTCCGTTTCGTGGAAATTGTATCAAGAAAACTGCAGTTTGTAAACAGTTTCTCAAGCCTTTTTTCTCGCCTGGGACGGCGATATTCCATACCGTTTTTTGAACAGCTTGCTGAAATGATAAGCGTCATCATACCCCACGGACGCCGCCACCTCCTGAATGCTCCCGGTCCATCCGCCTGCCAGCTGCTCTCTCGCCTTCTCCAGGCGGATATTAATGAGATGCCGGATTGGCGTGTCCCCAGTCTCGCTTTTAAATACCTTTGATATATAGAAGGGACTCAGATACATGTTCTCCGCAATCTGTTCCAGCGAAATCTTTTCATTATAATGATCCTCAAGGTAATTCACCATCTGATCCACGATATACTTCCTGTTCACGGACTCCAGCGCATTACCGCCCGGCCGCTCCACAGGCTTGCACTCCTCCCTGATTATCAGGAGCATCATCTGTATCAGGTAGGCCTTCAGCATGAAATAGCGCCCCTGTCTGCAGACCGCCTTCTCCGCCTCCATAGCGGAATACATCTTAAACAATCTCTGCCACAGTTCTCCTTCAGCGTGCAGCACATGCCCGCCCTCCGGCACCGGCAGCGAATTTCGGGGACAGCCGGATATCTGAAAATCCGCAGCCCCTGCAAAAAACTCCGTGGCCGGAGTCTCCGCCTCGGGACAAGCCAGCGCCTGATGCTTCACTCCGGGATTAATAATCAGCACATCTCCCTCCTTCACGGGAATGATACCGTCTTCAAAACGATACCGTCCCTCTCCGGAAAGAATGAACGCCAGCTCCAGATGATCATGGCTGTGGAAAGACGCCTCATCCCGATTCCTGTCTCTGGTCCCTTTCCATGTATAGAGGAATGTAGGATTCAACTCCTCGATTGAAATACACATGTTATCACTCCTTTGCTACGCAATTCCCAGAATGATGCTCGCAAACCTGAAATATACCAGCAGCGACAGGGCGTCAACAATTGTTGTAATAAAAGGGCTGGCCATCACCGCCGGATCGAACCCCAGCCTCTTTGCCCCGATAGGGAGCAGACACCCCACCAGCATCGCCACCAGCACTGCCGCCACAATAGTCAGGCACACTGTCAATGCCACCATCGCTCCCACTCTGTCAAACAGCATCAGTTTGGCAAAATTTGCCGCTGCCAGTGAAAATCCGCAGAGCACAGCCACCCGGATTTCCTTCCATACCACTTTGGGGATATCCCGGTATTCGATCTCCCCCAGGGAAAGTCCGCGGATCACTGTCACACTGGCCTGTCCTCCCGCGTTTCCGCCTGTATCCATGAGCATGGGAATAAAAGCAATCAGCGCTGCATAGACACTCAGTGCCTCCTCAAAGGAGCTGATAATGGCCCCCGTAAAAGTCGCCGATATCATCAGCAGAAGCAGCCAGGGAATCCTTTTTTTGTATGTTTCCCACACCGAGGTCCGCATGTAGGGCTTGTCGCTGGGCAGGATAGCTGCCATTTTTTCCATATCTTCCGTGGTCTCTTCCTCCATGATATCCACGATGTCATCCACGGTGATGATGCCTACCATCCTGTTTTCGTTGTCGACCACGGGCATAGCCGTAAAGTCATATTTTTTAAACTGTGCCGCAACCTGCTCCTGGTCCATGTGGGTATTGATAGAGATGACATTCTCGTGCATGAAATCGCCGATGATCTCATCACTCTCACTCAGCAGCAGATAGCGGAGTCCCACCGTTCCCACCAGCCTCCGCTGGGCGTCCAGCACATAACAGATATTTATGGTCTCACTGTCCAGCCCCACTTTGCGTATATGTTCAATGGCCTGAGTTACCGTCAGGCTCTCCTTCAGCGAGACATACTCCACCGTCATGATGCTCCCGGCAGAGTCCTCGGGATACCCCAGCAGCTGATTAATAGCGCGCCTGGTGTCCGGCTTCGCGTTTGCCAAAAGCTTGTCCACCACATTGGCAGGCATCTCCTCCAGCAGATCCGCCGCGTCATCCGCCATCAGGTTATCGATGACATTTGCCGCCTCCGTGTCGGAAAGGGAGTTGATGATCATCTGCTGATTCTCAACCTCCAGATAGGAAAACACATCTGCCGCCAGGTCCTTGGGAAGTATCCGGTAAACCTTCAGGAGACTTTCCTCCTCAAGTTCCTCCATAAGTACGGCAATGTCCGCTTCGTTTAGTTCGGACAAAAACTGACGTATCCCCGTATACTGTTTGTTTTCAAGGAGTTCACGCAGCTCCTCCAAATCGTTTCTTCTCTCCATAGCATTTCTCCTTATGCGGTTTTTTTATTAAGGTAGAACTTCGTCCCGGAAGCGGGTTGTCCGAACTGACTGTTTGACTCTTCATAAAAAACCACCACCTTTCGAAATGCTTTCGTCTCTGGTAATTATATTCTTTCCGGCCTCTCTTTGTCAACGAAATAGAGCTCTTTTATCTTTTCAAATTTTACCTTTCCGCCGGTTGCTTCCGTCATGTCCTTCTGCAGCTTCTCCAGCTTCGTCCCGGGAACCACCAGCCGCAGCGCCGCCTTATCCGTATATTCGCTGGAAACGGGCTCTATCCCTTCATTTTTCAGCAGATACAAAATCTTCCCGACACCATTATAATCAGTGGTTACTTCCAGTTCAGTCCCGTAGCACATCCGGCCGAAAGTACAATGGCTCAGGCCTTCCTTCACCGCACGGGTATATGCCCGGACAAGGCCCCCCGTCCCCAGGAGAACGCCGCCGAAGTATCTGGTCACCACCACCGCAGCATTGCGGATGCCTTCTCCCAGCAGGACCTCCAGCATGGGCCGTCCCGCTGTCCCGGAAGGTTCTCCATCGTCGCTGCAGCGGGTCAGTTCTCCCCTGGCTCCCACACAGAAAGCATAGCAGTTATGTCTGGCATCCCAGTATGTTTTCTTCATTTCCTCTATAAATGAGACAGCTTCCGCCTCACTCTCACACTTTCTGATCGTGGCGATAAACCTGGACTTTTTCTCCTCATATTCCCCCTGGCCGCCCTCCACCAAAACACGGTAGGAATCCTCGCTTCCATTATTCATAACGCATGTTATCTCCGTTTGTGTAACAAATATGTATGCACGACTGACGCTCACGCACGCCATTCGCGAAACAGGCTGACGTGTGAACTGTAAACAGCTTAGCATATTTTTGCAAAAATGTGAAACAATTATTAAGATTATTAAGTTGAAAATAAAATCTTTATTTACATATCTTTATTTGATATAATAAGGTGGGTTCTGGTTTTGAACCCGGAAAGGTGTGATAGTATGAACTACGGAAAAAAAGGTGTCCGCGCTCAGCAAAAGACATTGAATTCTAAAACGGTTAAAATACAAAGAAAAATATTGCTGGGGGTTCTCAAGCTGTCTCTGATTGCCATGGTGGGTATCTGCATATGCGGTGCTGCCGCAGGTATCGGGATGTTTAAAGGTATACTTTCCTCCACTCCCATCATTCGTCTGTCCTCTGTGGTTGCCTCCGGCGAGGCGACAATCGTCTATGACTGCGCAGGGAACGAAATCGACCAGTATGTCAGTTCCAATTCCAACCGTCTCCGAATTGAATCCATAGATCAGCTTCCCGATTATCTGGGCAAGGCCTTTGTGGCAATCGAGGACGAGCGTTTTTACCAGCACAACGGTGTTGACTATAAGAGTATGATCCGTGCCGGCTACCAGTTTTTGAAAACCCGGGGAGACGAGACCCAGGGCGCCAGTACCATCACCCAGCAGCTGTTGAAGAACACCGTCTTTACCAGCTGGACTTCCGAAGGCAAAAACATGATCAAAAAAATCAAGCGTAAGCTTCAGGAGCAGTATCTGGCTCTGGAACTTACCAAGGTCTATGACAAGGACTCGGTTCTGCTGGAGTATATGAACGCAATCAATCTTGGTCAGAATACCCTGGGTGTGGAAGCCGCCTCCAAGCGTTACTTCGGGAAATCCGCAAGCGAGCTGACCGTCTCCGAGGCGGCGGTCATTGCATGCATTACCCAGAACCCTACCGGCTACAACCCCATCCGTCATCCCGAAAAAAATGCAGAGCGCCGGGAAAGGTGCCTGAATAAGATGCTTGAACTGGAATTTATTACCAAGGCTCAGTATGATGAGGCCATGGCCGACACAGATGCTGTTTATGAGCGGATCGGCAACTATGATATAGATTACCGCGAGAGTACCAACGCTACCTCCGGTTCCTACTTCTCCGACGCTCTGTATGAGCAGGTGCGGAATGACCTTGTCAAAATTGGCGGATACTCCGAGGCAGACGCTGAAAAGCTTCTGACAGCCGGCGGCCTGCGCATCTACTCTACCATGGATCCTACCATTCAGGCCATCGCCGACGAGGAGATTGCCAATCCCGACAATTTTCCCGAAAAGGTGGACTTGTATTTGAGTTATGCCCTGACAGTGAAAACCGCTGACGGAACCAAGCACAATTTCAGCAAAGAAAATATGATGACCTGGTTCAAAAAGAATGTCAGTTCCAAGTTCAACCTGATCTTCTCCTCAGAGGAGCAGGCATACGAAGCCATTGAAACCTATCGCACCGCAGTTCTGGATGAACTGGGAATTGATAATGTTGAGGACAATTATGAGGAGTCCATCAGCTTTACTATTCAGCCTCAGTCCGCAGTCGTCATCTCCGACCAGACCACCGGTTATGTGGTGGCAATAGTGGGCGGACGCGGCACCAAGGAGGGAAGAAGAACCCTGAACCGTGCTACGGCTTCAGTCCGTCTGCCCGGCTCAACCTTCAAGGTTGTTGCGGCTTATGCCCCCGCCCTGGACAGCGCAGGGCAGACCCTTGCCACTGTGTACAATGACGCGCCTTTTAACTATGATGACGGAACCCCTGTGCGTAACTCCTATTCCAGGACAAGCACGCCATACAGGGGCATTCAGTCCATACGCTCCGGAATCCGCGATTCCATAAACATTCTGGCGGTGAAGACCACAACCGTTATCACCCCCCAGCTGAGTTATGATTATCTGCTGAATTTCGGTTTTACTACTCTGACAAACGGCAAGCTTATCGGCGACAAGGTCTATACCGATGTAAGGCAGCCCATTGCTCTGGGCGGCCTGACCAACGGTGTATATCCTTATGAATTGAATGCCGCCTATGCTGCCATCGCCAACCAGGGAACCTATGTGGAACCCAAGCTCTACACTAAGGTGGTGTCTTCCGACGGCACTGCAATTCTGGACAACACAGTTCCCAAGACCAAGCGGGTTCTCAAGGAAACTACCGCATACCTGCTGACCAGCGCAATGACAGATGTGGTTACTTCCGGCACCGGCACAAGAGTAAAATTCAGCAATACTATGGCAATCGCGGGCAAGACCGGCACTACCACAGGTCCCACCGACATATGGTTCGCGGGCTATACTCCTTACTACACCTGCACCGTCTGGACCGGCTATGACAATAATGTTGAATTAAAAGATTCCAACACGTCCAAATACATCTGGAAGGCCATCATGTCCCGCGTACACGAAAATCTGCCTGACCGGCAGTTCGATGTGCCCGAGGGACTGGTTCGTGCGCAGGTGTGTACCCGTTCCGGTCTCCTTCCCATTCCGGGTCTCTGCGACGATTATATCAGAACGGAAATTTTTGCAGAAGGAACCACTCCTACCGAAAGCTGCAGTGTACACTATGAAGGTAACATCTGCGCTTACGATGGACTGCCTGCGACTCCTCTGTGTCCCTTCCCGGTATACGGAAAACTGGAGCGCCCGCTGATCGAGGATCCTGTCCTGACCGGCGGCTCCACCCTGATCACAGTGAATCCGGATGGCACACAGAATATTACGGAACCTCCCACCGCAGCATACTGCCAGCATAACGATGAGTTTTATGCAAATCCTGACTGGGCTGCTATCCAGGCTGCCCAGCAATGGGAACTGGAACAGCGAAACGCGGCGGCAGCGGCAGCAGCGGCAGCCGCTGCTGCTGAAGGCGCAGGGCAATAAAAGCAGCTATAAGGTTTTCGAATAAAAAAAGCCATGGCACAGGCCACGGCTTTTTTTATTTCGTAACTACATTCCCTTTATCTCATCAATCCTTTTTCTCAGCTCCGCAACACCGTTCTGCGCATTTTCAATCGCCCGGCACTGCTTTCCGAAAAGTTCATCAGGTTCGTCATGATACTTCTCATAATACAATCTTCCAATCTCTGTATAATTCTTTTTGATTACCTCCTCACAGGTAGTAATCTGACTTTTCAAGCCGACAATCTCCGCCGTCTCCTTCGCCTTGTCAGCAATCCTGCTGCCTTTTTCCACGATGGTATCTCCCAGCTTATCAAAGAAATCCATAATTTCACCCCTTCCTTCCCTGCATGACTCTGAACAGTTATATTTTACCACATAAAAATTCACCCGTAAAGTAATGATGTAAGCCATTGCACATTGATATATATATATGATATAATAGACGCAAAGGAAAAACAAGCGGCTCCGAAGGAGACATTTGTTTTTCCTGCGTCATTAGCGAGCAAGCTGTCTGCGGCAGCAGACAAGGAAGCGCGTCAGCGCGTGCTTGCGAGTATAGAGAATAACAACCGGCGCGCAAAATCACATATGAAAATTTAAATGAGGGGACATCATGGAACAGCCGCTATATACCACATTAAAAGTAAACAATGAAATCGAACTCTGCGAAATATCCGACCTTGAATGTAAGCAGCTCATTGAGCGCCAGCTTCTGAAGGAACGTATCTCCTACTATATCCGTTGGGTAAAACCTTCTATCTTCCGCCGTAAAAAAAATATATGTATCATCTGTGTCAATGAAAATGTTGTAGATGCCGCAGAGGATGTAGTCCGTTCTGTCTGCGATGAGAAAGGGTATCCTGTCAGATTTCTCATGAGGAAATCCCAGAACCAGTTTTTTTAAAACGTTACATCTGTATCAAATAAAAAGCAGAAATCCTGTGAGTATCAGGAATTCTGCTTTTTTAAATAAGCTGCTGACGGGAATCGGACCCGTGACCTCCGCACTACCAATGCGACGCTCTACCGACTGAGCCACAGCAGCATCAGGTGTCCCGGAAAACTTATGCCTCCCGCAATCACCGTGATTCATTATAGCAAAGACCACAACGGTTGTCAACCGAATTTTTTAACTGCGCTTTATTTTCTCTTCTGAAACAGCGCCTTGGGACTTCCTGTTTTTTTCGGTTTTTCTGCTCTCTCCACTTTCTGCCGCAGATAATCCGCCGCATCGTCAGGCACATCATCCAGATTCTCCTGTCCGATGTCCACATTGACCGGATTTTTCTTAAAGAGAATATCGTACATCACCGGGATGATAAACAATGTCATCAGGGTGGCATATGCAAGACCTCCGGCCACTACGATTGCCATACCCCGGGACATCTGACTGGACAGATCGTCACCGAACAGCAGGCTCACCATTGCAAGTATTGTAGTCAGCGCAGTCATCAGAATAGGGCGCATTCTGGTCTTTCCGGTAGCAATCAGTGCGTCTTTTCTCTCCAGCCCGCCTATCCGAAGCTGATTCACATAATCGACAAACACGATACCATTATTTACCACTGTGCCCAGCAACACCACAAATCCCATCATGCCCATGACGGAAAGGGGCTCTCCCATGATCAGCAGACCGATTAGGCCTCCTGTAAATGCCAGCGGTACGGTAAACAACACAATAAACGGACTCAGCAGGCTCTGGAACTGAGCCACCATGACAAGGTAAATAAAGGCAAGCCCCAACAGTATCACCTTCATCATCTGGATGACCATCTGGTTTACAGTATCAGATTCGCCCACGGAATCAAAACTGTAACCGGAAGGCAGCTCATACTGCTCCAACAGGGGTTCCAACTCCCTGGACAGCAGTGTCGCATTATATCCTTCCTTCACGGAAGCCGTCACTGTCATATAACGGCTTTGATTTTCACGCTGAATAGACTGTACTCCGTCCTCTATCCTGATTTCTGCAAATTCCGAAAGGGGATGATCCTCCGTGATGCTGTTGCCGTTTTCATCAGTTACCTGCTTTTCAAAATTATAATCAAGAATGTTTTCCCTTGTCAGCGAGTCACGGATGTCCTTTACCACAATTTCCATCTCTACGCCATCCACCGTCACCGTGGCAGCGGTGGCAGACTCTGTCATACTGCTGCTGATCTCCGCAAATATCTGTGCCGCAGTCAACCCCTGCTTCATGGCTGCATCCCGGTTTAGAATCAGGTGAATGACCTGGTCCGGCTCCTCCTGTCCGTTGGAGATATTTGTAAAGCCCTCTATGGTGCCTACTGTTTCCATAATATCTTCCGTGATGTCTAACAATGTATTCAGATCGGACCCATATACGTTGATAGAAAGCCCGGATCCCATCATAGTACTCATTTCTGCCATACCTGTGGAGACAGACACCCGACAACCGATGTCCTCTGTCCTTGACATAATGTCTGCGCAGATCCGTTTCACCTCATCCTCGCCGGCATCCTTATTCTCCGTGATAACCATAAAGGAGTATGATGTATAGTCACTTGAACCGCTGCCTGCCGTAGATGCTACCAGAGACATTGCCCCGCCCGACATTGCGCCCACACTTTCTACTCCATCCACCGACAAAATTGCGTCCAACACCTGATCTGCCATTTCATAACAGGTGCTTTTTTCTGTATCCTCCGGCATCTGCACGGAAATCTGAATCTGATTTGACGTCATCTCCGGTATCATGACAATACCCATTCGAACCACCGCCCAGATGCTGAACACTAAGAAAGCAATGGCGACGGCAAGAGGCACAATCTTCACTTTCAGGCAAAATTCCAGTATCCTTCCGTAGGCATCCTGAACCCTATCAAACCAGGGATGCTTCTTCTCAACAGAATTTTTCAAAAGTGTGGAACCGGTTGCCGGAACCACTGTCATGGCTATCAGCAGGGACGCGCACAGGGTGTAGATGATGGTCAGGCTGATGGGCATCATCAGCTCCCTCACCGTGCCTGTGGTAAATATCATGGGTGCAAATACGCTCACTGTGGTCAGAGTGGAAGCAATGATCGCGCCTGCTACCTGTTTTGTTCCCTGTACGGATGCCCGGGCCGCCGCTACACCCTTGCTGCGCAGCCGGTAAATATTTTCTATAACAACAATGGAATTGTCCACCAGCATACCGATACCCAGAGCCAGACCGGATAATGACATCATGTTCAGGGATATATCGGAAAAATACATCAGTACCAGCGCCGTCAGCACGGACAGGGGAATGCTGACCGCCACCACCAGCGTAGGCTTCACATCCTTTAAGAACAAAGCCAGAATAATAACTGCCAGAATAGCTCCCACGATCATGCTCTGCAGCACGCCGTTGATGATCATGGTAATATAGTCGCCCTGATCCACAAGCGTCATGACGGACAGAGCAGGATACTCCTCCGTCAGCTGCGCAATAGCGGCATCCACGTTTCTGCTGACCTCATTAGTCCCCGCAGTGGAGCCCTTGAACACTGACAGAATAATACCGTTGTTGCCGTCCAGTCTGGCATAGTTTGCATCTGCGTTATCAATAACAGTAATATCCGCCACGTCATTGAGTCGGACATCCCCTATGTCATCCATATAGACCAGCACTGCTTCCGACAGTTCCTCCACACTCTCAAAGTTGGTTCCGATCTTCAGCAGCCAGGAATTATCTTCAATATCATCAATGTAACCTGCCGGCATGGCAAAATTCTGGGCATAGATCAACTGTGCCAGGGTGTTGATATTCAGCAGCCTGTCCGCATTTGCCGAGCGAAGCGCCTCCGCCTTCTGAATTTCGAATTTTTCCAGCGCATCATAATATTCTTTCCACCCGTCTTCAATCTGCTTTTCAGCATCCGCCAGAGAATCTCTGCCGGAGTCAAGCTGCTCCTGAGCCGCATTCAGCTGCGACTCCAACATGCCCATCTGAAATTCTCCCATGGAAATCTGATTGCCGGCTTCCGCAAACCCTATCGCGGCTTCCAGCTCGCCCTTTTCTACTTCCACGAGCCCGGCGTTTACCTGTGCCAGGCCCTGATCTATTTTTTGCAGGTTCTCATTGACCGTCTTTGCATACTCTACACTGTCCAGACCACCGGTGAGCGCATTCAGCATGCTGCTCAGGACAGAAGTACTACCGGCAACTCTGAGCAGATCTCCATAAACCCCCAGATACTTGCTGGGGTCTCTCCAATCTGTCGTCTCCAGCCGTGCAATGGCATCGGTAGTGTCCTGATCATTGCTGCCTTTCAACAGCCGGATAACATCACTGTTCATATAGTCTGTCTTCAGCTTTGTAACTTCCGCCTTTGTGGCATCATCCGGCATGCCGTCATTACCGGAAACCGAACCGCCTGCATAAGCCCCCATCAGTGCCTGATACTTATCGGGTGCGGTAGTAACAATGTCCGCTCCCGACTGCATCCGGGTCAGTGCGGCGTCAATCTGCTGAACCATGGCCAGATTCGTACTCAGACTGGTCTTCATGGATTCCAGATTTGTCTTTGCCGTCAACAGGTCGCGCTTTGTCTCTGCCAGCTTCTGAACCGTAGCAGCCTTCTGAGCTTCAAGTTCCTTTTTGCCTTCCTCCAGATCCTTCTTGCCCTCCGCAAGCTCCTGCTTGCCACTGTTCAGTTCCTTCTGGCCGCTTGCCATCTCCTGTCTGCCGTCCTCAATGGCCTTCTCGGCATCCTCCAGCTGCTTTGCCGCCTCCTCCATCTGCTCATAAGCCTCCGCAAAGGCTTCATCCGCTTTGGCAAGAATTTTATTGTTCAGTTCTTCAACCTTATCCTCGTTCAGCTCCACTATGATGGATTTTTCCACCAGTCCGATGGAGGAGATGCTGGTGATACCCTCCTGCCGCTCCAGATACGGAATGACGGTATCTTCCACAAAGCGGGAAGTCTCCTGAATATCCATCCCTTCATAAGCCACGGCAAGGTAGACGGACGCCATCATATCCATGCTGATCTCCATGATGATCGGCGTCCCGCATTCATCGGGCAGAGCTGACTCCACAGAGTCCAGCGAGCTGGACACCTTTACCATCGCTGAGTCCATGTTGGTTCCGTCCACAAATTCCAGCTGCACAATGCCATAATTTTCATATGACATACTATATACATTCTTAACCCCCGAAACGGAACCCAGGGCTCTCTCCATGGGCACACAAACGGCAGATTCCACCTTCTCCGGGCTTGCTCCCGGATATGTAGTAATCACTATCATATACGGCAGATTCATCTCCGGCAGCAAATCAGTAGTCATGCTGCTCAAGCTGACCACACCCAATATTATGATGACAATTACCATGACAAGCACGGTAAACGGTTTCTTCACACTGAATTTCGACATTTTAAAACTCCTGTCCCCGGCACAGCCGTTCTTTTCCCTGTCCATTATATGCCGCCCGTTAATTCAAGGTCAATATCTGAAATGTGTGAATTTTCTAAAAAAAGTATAAAAAAAGAACCGCTTACAACATTTTCCTTATCTTGGCTTTCAACCGCTGCAACGCATTGTCCGTGGCTTTCTCATCCCTGCCCAGCACTTTTGCCACCTGCCCGTAACTCATTCCTGTGAGATACAGGTCCAGAACCTGGTGTTCAAAATCACTCAGTTCCTCTTCTATGGCTTTCTGCAGATAAGCCACTCGCTCCTTATCCAGGAACAGTTCTTCCGGCGAAAGCTCTGCCTTGTCCGCAAGCAGCTCCTTCAGTTTCATTTCCTCCCTCTCATCGCCGTCAGCAGCAGTTTTACCGCTGTCCAGAGAGACATACGTGTTCAGGGGCAGATGCTTCTGCCGCTTGGATGCCTGCACCGCCGTATACATTTGCCTGCTGATGCACAGTTCCGCAAAGGTGTAAAAGCTGGCGTCACGCCCCATATCATAATCCCGGACTGCCTTGAACAGCCCGATCATGCCCTCCTGAATCAAATCCTCATTATCCGCCCCCAGGATGAACATGGACTTTGCCTTGCTCCGTACCAGATTTTTGTATTTATCAAAGATATAGTCCATGATGGGCTCTTCACCTCTGCGGAGTCTGTCAATCAGTTCATCATCAGTATACTGTTCATAGTCGGAATATTTTTCTGCCATTTTTCCCCTTATCCCTGAATCCTTTGACGCACAATCTCATAAGCCAGCACTCCCGCCGCAACGGATGCATTCAGGGAATCAATGTCTCCCTTCATGGGAATGGACGCCACCATATCACACTTTTCCTTCACCAGTCTTCCCACTCCCTCGCCCTCGCTGCCGATGACAAGGCCGATAGATCCCTTCAGATCAAGCTGGTACATGGTCGTGCCATCCATGTCCGCGCATACAAACCACAGGCCCTCTTTCTTTAACTCTTCAATGGTCTTCGCCAGATTTGTCACCCGGGCAACAGGGGTATAGTTCAATGCTCCCGCTGAGGTTCTCGCCACCGTAGCTGTCAGTCCCACCGCTCGGTTTTTGGGGATAATGACTCCGTGAGCTCCCGCCAGGTTGGCGGTACGAATGATGGCTCCCAGATTGTGCGGATCCTCTATATTATCCAGCAAAAACACAAAGGGTGCTTCCCCCTTTTCCCTGGCGGCCCTCAGGATATCCTCCACCTCGGCGTACTCGTAAGCAGCTGCAGCAGCAATGACACCCTGGTGCTTTCCGGTGTCCGACATCTGGTCCAGCCGTTCCCTTGTCACATATTTCACCGGACAATCCTGCTTTTTCGCCTCCCGTTTAATAGTCATAATAGGGCCGTCCTGACAGCCATCCAAAATGTAAAGCCTGTCTATGGTCCTGCCGGATCGAAACGCCTCGATGACAGCGTTTCGCCCCTCTATTGTAAATTCTTCGTATGACATATGTTCCTCCTCACCTTGGCTTGATTCCGGTCAACACCGGCGTTCCGCTGCTTCCGCGCTTTCCGCCGTCTTCCGCCATCTTCCGCCATCTTCCGCCGGTCAGCATATGGGAGTTTTCTTCTCGACACGCTTTCGCTCGGGGCTCCACGCAGCGGGCGCATAAGCGACCAAAGTACGGTCGCTAAGCGCCGGCGCTCCGCACGGTCTCGAATGAAACTCCCATATGCTGACCGGCTGGTTTCTGTGCGCAAAATCACCCGGCAAAGCAGTTTCTCCGGAATGACTTGGTTTTTCTTAGGCTGTGTCCAAAGAGGGATGATCGCACACCTTCTTGTGCAGCCTCAGAGAACCAGCCCGGCGGCTGCGAGACCGTCCCTCACCAGCTCCAGAGCACGTTCTGTGTTGTCAGTCAGATAAAGATAGCCCAGCACAGCTTCAAAGCCTGTGGCTTTCAGATAATCTTCCATGGAGGCATTTTTTGCCTTGGTGTGTGGCTTGGCGTTGCGTCCCCTGCGGTAAACAGCCTCCTCCTCCTCCGTGAACATGTCCTGCAGAGCCGAAGCAATTTTCGCCTGAGCCTCCGCGCTGACATATTGCACGGCAATACGATGCAGGTCCCTTACCGGCCTGTTCCCCCGTTCCACCACAACCGTGCGGATGATCAGGTCATAAAGAGCATCTCCCATATAGGCCAGCGCCAGAGGAGAATATGCTTTCGGGTCCTGCCTTTTCCCGGGAAAAGACTCTCTGATGCGCTGCTGAATACTGCCTGCCTCCGCATTTTCCGCTTTCACGCTTTCTTTGCTCTGCTGCCCTATGCTCTCTTCCATTTTACTCCCTCGCGGGTATCTTCAATAATAATACCCTTTTCAAGCAGTTCCGCGCGGATGGCATCCGCTTTTGCGAAATCCTTCTCCTTTTTGGCGGCCTTCCGCTCTTCAATCTTATCCAGAACATAGGCTTTCAGTTCAGCATCAATATCTGAGTCCGCTTCCTTTGCAGCCTGGGCCGTAGTCAAATCCAGAGACAACACCCTGTCAAAGCTTTCCGCCAGGGCAAACTTGGTTGCATCGGAGATGTCCGCTTTCAACATGTCATAGAGTACGGTGATTGCCATGGCGGAATTCAAGTCGTCGCAGAGAGCCTCCTCAAATCTGGACCTGTACTCGTCAAATTTTATCCTGTCAATGTCTTCGCCCCGCTTCAGGGTTCCGATTCTCTTTACCAGCTTATCGTATGCAGCGCCCATATTGTCCAGCACCTCATAAGAAAATTCCAGAGGCTTGCGATAATGGGACTGAAGGCAGAACAACCTGTATACCTTCGGGTTATAGCCCTTTGACTCCAGTAAGGATACGGTCAGGAAATCACCCTTGGACTTGCTCATCTTGCCGGACTTATCAATCAGGTGATGCACATGGAACCAGTAATTGCACCATTTATGTCCCAGATAAGCCTCACTCTGCGCCACCTCGTTGGTATGGTGAGGGAAAATATTGTCTATGCCGCCGCAGTGAATGTCCATATACTCTCCCAGATGCTTCATGCTGATGCAGGAACACTCGATATGCCAGCCGGGATATCCGACGCCCCATGGACTCTCCCACTTTAACTCCTGATCGTCAAATTTGGACTTGGTAAACCACAGTACAAAGTCGCTCTTGTTCCTCTTGTTCACATCCTCGTCCACGTCCTCTCGGACACCCACCAACAGTTCTTTCTCGCTCAGGTTCGAAAATACATAGTACTCCTTCAGTTTTGAAGTATCAAAATAGATATTGCCGCCCGCCTCATAGGCAAACCCCTTCTCCAACAGCACCCGGATCATATGAATAAACTCGGCAATACAGTTGGTGGCAGGCTCCACCACATCCGGCGTCTTGATGTTGAGCTTTCCGCAATCGCTGAAGAAGGCGTCCGTGTAGAACTTTGCTATCTCCATCACCGTCTTGTGCTCCCTCTTTGCACCTTTCAGCATCTTGTCTTCGCCGGTGTCCGCATCACTGGAAAGGTGTCCAACATCGGTGATATTCATGACACGTTTCACATCATAGCCGATATAGCGCAGGGTCTTCTCCAGCAAGTCTTCCGTGATATAACTTCTCAGATTTCCGATATGTGCATAGTGGTACACGGTTGGGCCGCAGGTGTACATAGCAACCTTCCCGTCCACATTCGGCACGAACTGCTCTACCTTCTTTGTCAGTGTGTTGTAAAAATAAAGTTTGTTTTCCATTGCGTCACCTCTCTGCTTACGTACCAATTTATATTTGGATGTTTATTTCCATGCTTTGCGCTTATTCTGCCGCGCGGCTGCCACGCAGTATCCGCATTTCCTTTTCCAGCTCCAGCAGCCTGTTTGTAAGTTCTGTATCGGCACACTGTAAGTTTACAATGTCTTCTCTCACAGGATCCGGCAGATCCGTCTGGTTCATAGTCTCCTGAGGCAGTGCCACATTGCCGCGCTTCACCACACGCCCCGGCACACCCACCACCGTGGAGTTGGGCGGCACCTCGCTCAGCACCACGCTCCCCGCGCCGATCTTGGAATTGTCCCCGATGGTGAAGGAACCCAGTACTTTTGCCCCCGCACTGATCATCACATTGTTGCCGATGGTAGGATGGCGCTTGCCATGTTCTTTTCCCGTTCCGCCCAGCGTCACGCCCTGATACAGAGTCACATTGTCACCGATGATCGTTGTTTCTCCGATGATGACACCGTTTCCGTGGTCTATGAACAACCCCTTCCCGATTTTGGCACCGGGATGAATTTCAATGCCAGTCTTGCGCGCTGCACGCTGGGACACCCACCTGGCCAGGAAAAAATGCCCCTTCTCGTACAGCCTGTGTGCAGCCCGGTAGTGCAGCATAACCTTAAAGCTGGGGTAGAGAAATACCTCCATAGAGGAATGGATTGCCGGGTCGCGCTCCCTGATGATCCGGATTTCTTCCCTGATATTACTGAGAAAACCCATATTGCTCTCCTTCTGAACTGTCCTTGTTCTAAAATCGAGTAGGAAAGAATTTCTCCCTACTCGCCGCGCGGGCCGCATGCTGCAAAGCAGCTGGGCCCTGTGCATACAAAAAACCGCAGTAAATTTCATCTCAGAGACGAATTTATCCGCGGTTCCACTCTACTTAAGGGCATATTTACCCTTCTCTCAACACGTCTAACGCACGTCTGCGGATTCACCTACCTGCGGCTCCCACCGCCCTCTGCAAATCTGCTCCCGGATGCACTTCCCTTTTCTCAGATGAGGAACGCTCTCAGCCCTGTGACGCTCCCTCTCTGACATCCTTCCGAAAAAGTACTCTTTCCGTTCACTGCATTTAACCTATTCGAATATCTGTTAGAATTAGGATATGCAAATTTCAGGATTTTGTCAATCCTTTTTTGCCATGGCAGTTATGGCAGTTGTCAGAGATTTTTAATGTCTGCCTTCTCTTCAAATTCCTCCACACTCCCCACGTCGGCGGCCTCAGCCAGCCAGACGCTCAATATATCCATATTCTTCTGCTCACGGATCCGCCGCTCCAGTTCCTCAGAAATTGTCCCTTTTAAAGACAGCAGCTGCAGAACTGACTCCGCTTTTCCTTCCGCTTTTCCTTCCGCCCTGACATAATCATCCCTGGCATTCCTGTCCCGTATCTCTCTCATATGAGCCTCATACACTGCTCTGATATTCTTTCGCAGACTCATGACCTTCACCTCTCTGACCGCTGCCAGTATCCCCGGATTCTCCGTCTTTATCATATCCATTTCCGCCTCCGTTTCCGCGTTGAGCAGCCGAATCCAGTCGTCCACCGGCTTGTTCCCGCTTATCTGTTTTTTCAGTTCTATCACATGTATTTCAAACATGTCCGAGAACTCCTCCCCGTTTTCGTCCCGCAGTTTATATTTTCTGTGATATAAAGGGGATTCATTCAGGTTAAAATCCAGAATATTGATACTTATACATTTTTTCAGCTTATGGTAGCGTTCTCCTGTCAGCAGATCCTCCGTAAACATCTTGGCCAAATAAAATAAACTCCGCTTGTCCCAGTGCGCCAGCATCCGAATCTGCAGTTCTATGCTCACTCTGCTGTCATCATTTAGTTCCACCTTCACATCCAGGATTCCCTGCTTCTGTCTGACATACCTTTTCCATAGAAACGAATTTGCCAGACGGACAGAACGAATCTCTCTGACCGGTATTTCCAGCACATCGCTGATAAAATACTTTCGCACTTCATCATTCAGCATAATCTGCTTAAAACTAAAATTATACTTTAATGACACAATTCCCATCCTTCTCCTCCTTTGCATGCAGGAGATTTCCCTTTGGATGGTGTTATGAAAATCTCCTGCTTTATTCCCATAGACTTGAATTTAAAAGCATAGATTTTCCGATCACTCTGATGATACTACAGATAAAAAATGAAATTAGAAATGGTTATGCTTTGATTTGATGATAACACAGCAGCGAAATGTCCGCAAGATATTTTCTTTTGAGGTCCCCGTCATTTATATGTTATAATGTAATAAATATTTCACTGCTTATGGAAACGCCGCAGATTATATCAAAAACAGGAGGCCGGAGTAATGGACGGAAAACTGAGAAGTATGACATCCTTATATATAACAAATGCAGACAAAATGCTGTTACTTTTCAGACAGGGAGGCAGAGTAGTGAATAATGTCTGGGTTGGTTCAGCCGGAGGCCACTTTGAAGATTATGAGTTAAATGATGCGAGAGCCTGTGTATTGCGGGAATTAGAGGAAGAACTGGGACTTAGGGATAGTGACATCAAAGATCTGTCATTGCGGTACGTTACACTGCGGCGGGCAAAAGGAGAAATCAGGCAGAACTATTACTTTTTTGCAGAGTTAAGCAGCGGCGTGAATGAATGCCTTGTATCCAGTGAAGGGATTTGTAAATGGTTCGCATATTCAGAGTTAGTAGCTCTGGAAATGCCTTTTACTGCCAAATACGTTATAGAACATTATTTAAATGTAGGGCATAAAACAAATGATGTTTACGGCGGGGTGGCAGATGGTGAAACCGTAGTTTTTACCAAAATGCCATCCTAAATCCCTGTCCGCCATTTTACCACGGCGAAAGTGCGATTGAATAAATTTCCTCATCTCCGGCAGCCGCTGCAGCCCTCACAGTTTACGATGCCTTGCTCCGATGAAATCTGTCGGGCGGTCAGATCAAAGGGACTGGTCAGCATACAGACGGCCTGAGCGGCAATGCCATCTCCCGCCCCCGTAAAGCCAAGCCCCTCTTCCGTGGTGGCTTTCACGTTGACACAGTTCAAATCCATCTCCAGCGTTTTTGCAATATTTTCCCGCATGGTATCAATGTAGGGACGCATTTTAGGCGCCTGGGCAATGATAGTGGCATCGATATTCTCCACCAGGAAGCTCTCCTGCTCCAGCAATTCTCCCACCTTTTTTAACAGTATCAAAGAGGAGATTCCCCTGTATTCAGGACTGCTGTCCGGAAAATGCTTCCCGATGTCTCCCATGGCCGCCGCGCCCAGGAGCGCATCCATAATGGCATGGAGAAGCACATCCGCATCGGAATGCCCCAAAAGCCCTTTTTCATAAGGAATCTTCACGCCTCCGACAATAAGCTCCCGTCCTTCTGTCAGCCTGTGTACATCATAACCTGTTCCGATTCTCAACCTGCAAACCCTCCTGTCACTCATTTTTTCTTTTTTGGCCTGGCAAAGGCGATACCTCTGTCCCGCCTGTCACTGCGGCGCTCATAGCCGGCATTCCTGTCTCTTTTGTCGCTGCGGCGCTCGTAACCGGTATCCTTATCTCTTTTGTCACCACGGCGTCCGTACTCAGCATTTCTGTCTCTTGTGTCTCCACGGCGCTCATAGCCTGTATCCCTGCCACGTCCACTGTTCCTGCCGTATCCGATTCTGCCTCGACCCCTGTCTCTGCGCTCCGGCCTGTCAGCCTCTATCTCCGGCCCTTTGTCTCCCACCTGCAGTTTCAGCATGGCTGCCGCCAGATCAAGAGCATCGCACTCGTTTTCATCTATCTTCAACCGCAAATAACTCTTCATCAGCTCAATATCCTCATGCTCATGAAGTGTCCATGCCCTGTTCAGATACTTATCCGCCTTTGCTTTCAATACCTTTGAGGCTCCCGGCAGCTTCTTCTCCTCAATCGTAGTGTGACATATGCGCTCTATCTCCCGGATACGGTATATCTCACCCGCCGAGGCAAAGGTAAAGGAGCGGCCTGTCTTGCCCGCGCGTCCTGTCCGTCCGATACGGTGTACATAATATTCGATGTCCTGCGGAATGTCATAATTAATAACAGCCTCTACATTATCCACGTCAATTCCTCTGGCCGCAACATCGGTGGCAATCAGAATGTTCGTGCTCCCCGCCCGAAACCGGCGCATGACGGTGTCCCGCTGGTGCTGGGACATATCCCCGTGCAGTCCCTCCGACTTAAAACCTGCCTTGCGCACGATTTCCGTGAGTTCGTCCACCTTCACCTTAGTATTGCAGAAAATCAGACACAGAGTCGGCTGGTAATATTCCAGCAGCCGGATACACGCAGCATCCTTGTCCTGTCTCTTCACCCTGTAATATCTCTGAGACACCAGGGGAATTGTCAGCTCCTTTGCAGCAACCTTGATCAGCCTGGCATCCTTCTGGAACTGCCCCGTAATCTCCAGAATCGGCCGTGGCATAGTTGCAGAAAAAAGGGCTGTCTGATGCTCTCCCGGTATCTGGCCCAGAATCAGCTCCATATCCTCTCTGAACCCCATATTCAGCATCTCGTCCGCCTCGTCCAACACCACCATATTTACATCCCTAAGCTTGATAGTATGGCGACGCATATGATCCATGACACGCCCCGGCGTACCTACAATGATCTGCACGCCACGGAGCCCGCTGATCTGTTTTCCGATATCCTGTCCGCCGTATACGGGCAGAATTTTTACTCCCTGCAGGTATTTTGCTATCCTGCGCAGTTCTTCCGATGCCTGGATTGCCAGTTCTCTGGTGGGACACAAGATCACACACTGCAGCTTTCTCTGTTCCGGGTCCACCTTCTGCAGCAGCGGTATCCCGAATGCCGCCGTCTTGCCTGTCCCTGTCTGAGCCTGTCCGATAATGTCCTCACCGTTCAACAGGCAGGGAATCGCCTGCTCCTGTATGGGAGTAAACGTGTCAAATCCCATTTCATGTACTGCACGCAGAATCCGTTCGTCTATCATTTCCTCCCATGATTCAAAAATATTTACGCTATTCATTCAATTCCTCTCTGCCGCTGTCAGCCGCCGATTTATGATACAAAAAAACTGTTGTACGAATACAACAGTTTCCCGTGTGCCTTCCACTAATGTGGTATTATACACACCACAAAAAGATTTTGCAAGTATTTTAGGGCAGAAAATTCTTGCAAAGCGCAAATTACTTTGATAGAATATATTCCATCTTATTATTATCTCTATTTAGTTGTCAGATTTTTACATCCTCGTCTTCGAGGGGCCACTCATTTTTATCAATACATTTATTTTCGCGCAGAATCCGCTGAGTCTCTCTCAGCATTGTCTCTTTATCACCCTCGATGTATACTTCCGCCGGCAGTATATGAAAGTGTTTTCCGCACATTATACTGGCATCAATCTCGGCAAGTTTACACAGCTTTCTTTTTCGGTAACATCTTCTGATTTTCTTAAATAATTTTTTAATTTTCTCCATTTATTTTACACCTCATAAAATCCGCATGTGCCCTATGCTCATTATTGTATCACGTCACTTTATCTCAAGCGCGTCTATTTTGGCAACGATTTTGAAAATTTAAGGATAAACTTTTTAGTATGAAACAATTACGCATAAATCAACGAACCAATAATTTGGTCGGTACAAACATCAAAAAGTTAAGATTAAAGCGCAACCTGAGAAATGCAGATATCGTTGCCAAACTGCAATTAGAAGGGGTCGAGATTACCTCGAGCACCTACAGCAAGGTGGAGAATGGCACCAACAACCCCAGTGTAGACCTGCTAATTGCATTAACTGATATCCTGCAATGTGATTTTAACGCATTTTTCTCACAATAGCAAGATGCGATATTTAAATAATTTGATTTTTTTAAAAAATTTTATTAAAGCTCATAAAAACAAAAAGAAAAGAAGCAAAATCCTGCTTCTTTTCTTTTTGTGAAAATATAAATAGCGAGAGGGGGATTTGAACCCTCGACACTGCGGGTATGAACCGCATGCTCTAGCCAACTGAGCTATCTCGCCACATACCCAACTTCCGTTGGAATGGAACCTATAGCTTTCTATTATACACATCTGACGCTGCCGACGAATAGCCTTGTGTAGATCTCGG
>CAMWJV010000020.1 GCA_947174665.1 uncultured Lachnospiraceae bacterium | reverse complement strand
TCCTAAGTGACAAGCTTTAATTATTTCACTTGTCTACCTAGAAGGGAGCATATCATCAGTGACACAGCCCCCTGTTTTTCGTTTATTCTCAGTTCTTCCGGCCAAGCGAGTCTTCATATCTCTTTGCCGCCTTGCGCCAGTTGATCAGATTGAACCAGCCGTCCACATAGTCCGCGCGCCTGTTTTGGTACTGCAGGTAATAGGCGTGCTCCCACACATCCACCAGAAGAATCGGGGTGTAATCATCCAAATCCGGCACATCCTGATTTGCCGTCTGGACAATGGACAGCTGCCCATTACAGTCAGCTACCAGCCATGCCCAGCCTGAACCGAACCTGCCCACGGCGGCCTGCTTCATCTGCTCCTTCCACTGCCTGTATGAACCGAAGTCACGTTCGATGGCCTCCGCCAGCGCGCCCTCCGGTTCCTGCCCTGCGGGGCTCTTCATGGAATCAAAATACAGTTCATGGTTGAAGACCCCTCCTCCGTTGTTGCGAATGGGCGTCTGTATCTGGGGCGGCAGCTTGTCTATGCTGCTTAAAAGCTCCTTCAGACTTTTCTTTTGCAGTTCCGGATAATCCGACAGCGCGCTGTTCAGATTGTCCACATAGGTCTTGTAGTGCTTGTCATGGTGAAAATGCATCGTCTCCTCATCCAGCACCGGAACCAGCGCATCATATTCATAGGGCAAGGGACGTACAATAAAAGGGTAAGTCTCATCTCTCATATAAAACCTCCATTTCTGTCCGCCGGCGCACTTTGGCGCAGACATAGCTGTTTTGGAAATATTATATGCAGATTTTCCCATTTTCAAACCAGAATTACCTGCTAATTTATAATGCCGCGATGTCCACCAGCGTCAGCTTTTCGTCGCTCTCCTTACTCTCAAGGCTGCTCACCAGCGCCCTTGCTGTATCCATGGCGGTAATGACATTCACTCCCGTCTCAATGGAGGTGCGGCGGATCAGAAATCCGTCTCTGCTCTTGTCCCGCCCCTGAGTGGGAGTATCGATGACAAGGTCAATCTTATGGCCCAGAATCAGGTCCATGACAGTAGGAGACTCCTGGGAAATCTTGTTTACCTTTCTGGCCTTCACACCGGCTTCATTCAGCGCAGCCGCAGTACTTCTGGTAGCATAGATGGTGTAACCCAGCTTTTCAAAGCGCCTGCCTATCTCAACAGCCTCACCCTTATCCGCATCCTTCACTGTCATGATCAGGTTTTTATACCGGGGCAGATTCACGCCGGCTCCCAAAAATGCCTTATACAACGCCTCGTTAAATGTCTTTGCCACACCCAGACACTCACCGGTGGACTTCATCTCCGGCCCCAGACTGATCTCCGCTCCCCGTATCTTCTCGAAGGAGAACACCGGCATCTTAATAGCATAATACTCCGCCTCCGGCTGGAGACCCGGCTTATATCCCAGTTCCCTGATGGTCTTTCCGATGATGACCTCCGTTGCCAGATCCACAATGGGTATACCGGTGACCTTGCTGATATAGGGCACTGTTCTGGAGGAACGGGGATTCACCTCAATGACATACACGTCCTCACCGATAGCTATAAACTGAATGTTGATAAGTCCCTTCACATGAAGCGCCGTGGCAAGTCTCCTGGTGTACTCCGCAATCTTATCCTTCACCAGCTTGCCGATGGTGTGCGCCGGATAAACGGAGATACTGTCGCCGGAATGTACGCCGGTTCTCTCGATATGCTCCATAATTCCCGGAATCAGTATATCCGTGCCGTCACAGACCGCATCCACCTCAATCTCCTTGCCCTGGAGATATTTATCCACCAAAATGGGATGGTCCTGGGCAATCCGGTTGATAATCTCCATAAATTCTTCAATCTCCTGGTCGGATATGGCAATCTGCATACCCTGTCCCCCCAGCACGTAGGAGGGCCTTACCAGCACCGGATATCCCAGGCGGTTTGCCACACTCTTGGCCTCCTCCGCAGTGTACACGGTTCCGCCTGCTGCCCGGGGGATTCCCGTCTGCTCCAGAATTTTGTCAAAGAGCTCCCTGTCCTCGGCAGCATCCACATCCTCCGCCTTTGTGCCCCAGATAGGAACTCCCATTTTCATTAGACTTTCCGTCAGCTTGATAGCTGTCTGCCCGCCAAACTGCACCACAGCCCCGTCAGGATGTTCAATATTTACGATGGACTCCACATCCTCCGCCGTCAGCGGCTCAAAGTACAACTTATCCGCAATATCAAAATCCGTACTCACCGTCTCAGGATTGTTGTTGATGATGATCGTTTCATAACCCGCTCCGGAAAAAGCCCAGGTGGCATGAACGGAGCAATAGTCGAACTCTATGCCCTGGCCGATGCGGATGGGGCCTGAACCCAGCACCAGCACCTTCTTCCGCGCCGCCTCGCGGCACTCTGCTCCGCAGCAATTTTTCCCGTCGCTGTCCGACTGTGAAGAATGACCGTCAGGGCATTCTTCGGTGCGGAGAAACTCTGCAGGGCAGAGCGTAAAATCACTTAGTGAGGTTCTTTCGAACTTAGTGATTTTCTCCGCACTGGTGCGAGCATTAGAATTTCTATCCCCACTGGCTTCGCATTCTCCGCCATACACTGAATAGTAATAGGGCGTGGATGCGGCAAATTCTGCGGCACAGGTGTCCACCATCCTGTAGACTGCCCGGATACCGTTTTCATACCGCAGCCCCTTTATCTCTTCCTCTGTTCTGCCGGTAAGCCTGGCAATGCAGGTATCCGGAAACTCCAGTCTTTTTGCCTCCCGCAGAAGCTCCGGTGTCAGTTCCCCTGTCCTCAATGCCTCCTCCATTTCCACCAGAATCGCAATCTTATCGATAAACCAGACATCAATCATGGTGAGTCTATGGATTTCCTCATAACTGATACCCTTGCGGATGGCTTCCGCAATGACCCAGATTCTCCGGTCATCCGCCACCTTTAGCGCTTCCGTAAGCTCCTCCCGGGAAAGTGCGGAAAAATCATAGCTCAGCAGACAGTCCACATGCTGTTCCAGAGAACGGATCGCCTTCATCAGCGCCCCCTCAAAGTTGTCACAGATGCTCATGACCTCACCGGTGGCCTTCATCTGCGTAGTCAGAGCGCGTTTTGCCGTGAGGAACTTATCGAAGGGCAGCCTGGGAATCTTAACCACGCAGTAATCCAGAGTCGGTTCAAAGGAGGCATAGGTTTTCTCGGTGATAGCATTCTTAATCTCATCCAGCGTATAACCCAGCGCTATTTTTGCGGCAACCTTTGCAATGGGATAGCCCGTAGCTTTGGAAGCCAGCGCAGACGAACGGCTTACTCTGGGGTTCACCTCGATAACGCAGTATTCAAAACTGGTGGGATGCAGCGCAAACTGCACATTGCAGCCCCCCGTGATCTTAAGCTCACTGATGATATTCAGGGCTGAGGTGCGGAGCATCTGATACTCCTTGTCGCTTAAGGTCTGGGAAGGCGCAACCACAATACTGTCTCCGGTGTGCACTCCCACAGGGTCAATATTCTCCATATTACAAACAGTAATGCAGTTGCCGGCACTGTCCCGCATGACCTCATACTCGATTTCCTTCCAGCCCGCAATACAGCGCTCCACCAGCACCTGACCCACCCTTGAGAGGCGCAGACCGTTCTCCAGAATCTCTTCCAGCTCACTCTGGTTGTTGGCGATACCGCCGCCGGAGCCTCCCAGAGTGTATGCGGGGCGAAGTACTACCGGATAGCCGATCTGATTGGTGAATTCAATGCCATCCTCCACGTTTTCCACCACCTTGGATGCGGCGCAGGGTTCCCCTATCCGCTCCATCAGATCCTTGAACTCCTGCCTTCCTTCCGCATTGCGGATGGTAGCGGCGGTAGTTCCCAGCAGGGTTACGCCGTGAGCCGCAAGAAATCCGGATTCTTCCAGTTCCATCCCCAGATTCAGGCCCGCCTGCCCTCCCAGGGTTGGGAGTATGCTGTCCGGCTTCTCCTGCTCAATGATCTGCTCCAGAACTTTTACCGTCAGAGGCTCAATGTAGACCTTATCCGCAATATCCTTGTCCGTCATGATAGTGGCAGGGTTGGAGTTGACCAGAATGACCTCCACGCCCTCCTCCTTCAGGGAGCGGCATGCCTGCGTCCCCGCGTAGTCGAACTCTGCGGCCTGCCCGATGACAATAGGGCCGGAACCGATTACCATAACGCGCTTTACATTAGGATTCTTAGGCATTGCAGTTCTCTCCTTTCATCATCTGAATGAACCTGTCAAACAGGTAACGTGAATCCTGAGGCCCGGGGCAGGCTTCCGGGTGATACTGTACCGTAAAGATGTTCTTTCCGGTGTATGTCAGCCCCTCGTTGGTTCCATCATTTACATTGATAAAGGCAGGAACCGCAATCTTCGGATCCAGATTATCCGTGTCCACCACATACCCATGGTTCTGGGATGAAATATATACCCTCCCGTCAGCCAGATCCTTCACGGGATGATTGCCGCCTCTGTGTCCGTACTTCATCTTATGGGTATCACATCCATTGGCAAGGGCCATCAGCTGATGTCCCAGACAAATGGCAAAAATAGGGATGTCCGTGGCATACAGCTTTTTGATCTCCTCTATGATACCGGTACATTCCTTCGGATCTCCGGGGCCGTTGCTGAGCATAATACCATCCGGTTTCATGGCGATAACCTCCTCCGCAGGGGTCGTCGCCGGAAATACCGTCACTTCGCAGCCCCGCTCCGCCAGAGAATGGGCAATATTCTTCTTCGCGCCGAAATCCATCAATGCAACTCTCAGGCCTGCACCGTTCAGTTCCTTCACCAGGGTAGGCCGCTTCTCCCTGATGCCGCTCTCATAAGCAGCCCTGTCAAACCTGGCCGCCCCGGAAAGAGGCCCGTTCTCCGCCGGATCTAAGGCAGGCTTAACCACATATTTCTCCCGGCAGGTCACCCTCTCCACCACCTTCCCGGTAGTATATGCCTTCAGCTTTGGCTGAATCAGGGCAAAATCGTAATTTGCATCGGTAGTAACCATGCCGTTCATAGTACCCTTTTCACGCAGAATCTTTGTCAGAGCTCTTGTATCAATACCGGCAATGCCGGGAACGTTATTCTCCTCGAGGAACTGCTGGATAGTGCAATCGTTTCGAAAATTGCTGGGGATACGGGATAGTTCCCGTACAAGAAGTGCATCCGGCCATGGTCTTAAGGACTCCATATCATCCCTGCAGATGCCGTAATTTCCAATCAGAGGGTACGTCATACACACTGCCTGTCCCGCATACGAGGGATCAGTCAGCACCTCAAGGTATCCCGCCATAGATGTGTTAAACACGATTTCACTGATAATCTCTCTGTGAGCACCGATATGAATTCCCTCAAACACAGTGCCGTCCTCCAAAATCAAAAATGCCTTCATCCTGTCCTCCCGCCTCAAGTGTCAGCAATGCCGCAGCCGACGACAATTAGAACTTCTTCTCGCGCTATCTCGGATATCATATCACAAAAAAAACAGACGAGCAACAAAAAGCCCGCCTGTTCCACAAAAAATCGCAACAGTTTACACCAACTGTTTATACCACTTCAGCGCTTCCACATAGGCATCGTGGATGTCTTCCACGTTTATATCTCCCAGCAAAAGCTTCCTGGATACTTCCTGCCATTCCGCCATCTCATATTCCTTCATAAATTCATACAGGGCAGCATAAGGGCCTTTCCCCAGGGTCAGGGCATCCCGGATATCTCCCGCCACCATAACCATCTGGAGCGCTTCCTCCATGGTCTTCTCCAATACCACATCCAGCACGGAGAAAAGCCCCAGCAAAAACAGTTCCTCCGACTTTTCCTCCATTCCGAAAGCATCAGCCAGCCCTTCCGCAAATTTTGCCCGAAGCAGAGACAGTCTGGTAACCTCGCTGGGCTTATCCGCGTACAGCTCGTTTGCCACCGCAGTGTTGATCCATTTCTTCAGTTCCTTCTGGCCCAGCATGGCAGCGGCGTGACGTATGGTCGTAATGCCGGAATTCACTGTCATTCGGTTGACCATCTGCAGCAGAGAAATAGTCAGCGCCGTATCACGTCCGATGACATTGGCTGCCTCCAGAAGGTCAAAGTCATTATCATTTACAACATTCAACAGTTCAATATAGTTCACTTTCAGCGGAGCGACCACATGCTCCCCCTTCGTCACCGGTACCCGGTAAAACTCTCCCTCGTACAGCTGGTAGCCGCCGGTCTCTTTCAGCGCCTCAAAAGTCTCCATGGTATCGATTCCGCCTGCACAGAGCTTAATGTGCGGGTACAGCTTCCCGAAATAAAGTCTCGCCTTCTCGATGGCAATCTTTTTGTTGTTCAAAAAGACATAATCCGCCAGCTTCATGACCTCCGCGTAGTTCCCGAAGTCAGACACAGCCAGCTTACGCACCGCCAGTTTGTAGCCCTTTTCCTTCAGTTCCCGCAGACGGTTTATGTACGCCTCCACAGGCGGGATAGTGTTGTCGATCAGAAACACGATCCTGTGGTGGGGAGCGCTGCACTGGCTCTCCACATCGGAGAAGATTGAAATATTGCCTACCGGCACAAATATCTCCTTGTCCTCGGACACAGTCTCAATACCCATGTCTTCGATGAGTTCCAGCCCTTCTACCACCGCTGCTCCGTCATTCTGCCCGGTCCCCAGCATCAGGGGATTCAGAAAATAATTGTCTTTCTGTGAGAAAATGGAGTATGCCTTCACTGCCATATTCTCATCAAAAAGCGGCACCAAAGCCATTAACATATTTTTCACCCTGCGCGGCACTGCCGCCCTTTCTTTATTCTATACTGCAAGTTAACTAAAGTACGCTACACCTGATTCAAAGATTCCCATGTCCTGCTGCCCGTAAATGTTCATGGCTACGGCGTCATCCCTGCGTTCAGAGTGCGCCATCTTTCCGAAACACCGTCCGTCGGGAGAAGTAATTCCCTCAATGGCGCTGTAGGAGCCGTTGACGTTGTACTCCTCATCCATGGAGACTCCGCCCTCCGGGTCAGCATACTGGGTGGCCACCTGTCCGTTTGCAAACAACTTTTCAATCCACTCACTGTCTGCCACAAAGCGCCCTTCACCATGAGAAGCCGGATTGCAGTAGGTTGCTCCGAGCTCCGCTCTCTGCAGCCAGGGAGATTTATTGGACACCACTTTGGTATATACCATCTTGGAAATGTGGCGGCCTATGGTGTTAAAGGTCAGTGTCGGAGAATTCTCTCCCTGCCCCCGGATTTCGCCGCAGGGAACCAGCCCCAGCTTGATCAGCGCCTGAAACCCGTTACAGATGCCCAGCGCCAGACCGTCCCTCTCGTTCAAAAGCTTCATAACCGCTTCCTGCATCTTCGCGTTCCGAAATGCGGTCGCAAAGAATTTGGCGCTGCCGTCCGGTTCGTCGCCGGCTGAGAAGCCGCCGGGGAACATGATGATCTGGGCCTGTCCTATGGCTTTCTCAAATTCATCCACGGACTCCCTTATGTCGGAGGCGCTTAAATTTCGGAACACCTTCGTTACCACATTCGCTCCCGCCCGTTCAAAGGCTTTTGTACTGTCGTATTCACAGTTCGTACCCGGGAACACCGGGATAAACACTGTGGGCTTTGCCACCTTATTTCTGCATACATAGATGCTGCCGGGCTCAGCTTTGTACAACGGGCTGTCAACCGCCTGAGAACCCTTGACCGCCTTGGTGGCAAACACCTTCTCCAGCCTTGAGGTCCAGGCCTCCAGAGCCTCGTCCATGGTAATTCTGACATCGCCGTACACAAACACAGGCTCTTCCGTCACCGTGCCGATTACCTTCACAGTATGCTCAGAAGCCGTCAGTAAGGGAAGTTTCTCGGGAATCACTTCCACAACGATATCCCCCAGGGCATTTTCAAAAAGCGTCTCCACAGAAACTCCGTCCTCAATCTGTACGCCCAGCTTATTGCCGAAAGCCATCTTGGACAAAGCTGCCGCTGTTCCTTTTGCATCCGGCGCGTATGCGGAGACCACCATTTTCTCCTGAATCAAGTGGCTGACAAAATGATACAATTCTGCCACATCCTCATACATGGGAATGTCGAAGTCATCCTTCTCTATCTTAAAGCGCACCAGCTTATTTCCCGCCTTCTTCAGCTCCGGTGTCACAACATCACCGCTCTTTGCAATGTCCACCGCAAAGGATACCAGAGTGGGCGGCACATCAATATCGTTAAAGGTGCCTGACATACTGTCCTTGCCGCCGATGGAAGGCAGTCCGAAGCCGATCTGGGCATCGTAGGCGCCCAACAGAGCCGCAAAGGGCTGGCTCCAGCGCCCGGGCTCCTCCGTCATTCTGCGGAAATATTCCTGGAACGTAAATCGAATCCTGGTAAAATCTCCGCCGGAGGCCACAATCTTTGCCATAGATTCCACCACGGCATAAATCGCGCCGTGATAAGGACTCCAGGAGGAAAGGTAAGGGTCAAAGCCAAAACTCATCATAGTGACGGTGTCGGTCTTTCCCTTAAGCACAGGCAGTTTTGCAATCATGGTCTGTGTTTCCGTCAGCTGATGTTTCCCTCCGTAGGGCATCAGCACGCTGCCCGCGCCGATAGAGGCGTCGAACATCTCCACAAGCCCCTTCTGGGAACACACATTCAAATCGTTCAGCAGGGCCAGCCATGCAGCCTTCACATCCCCTGCATCCAGCTTTTCCTTCACCTCGGGAACGGAAAGCTTTTTGAAATAATTTTCCTTCTCGTCAGGTATATCCACTTTTACGGCAGTCTCCTGATGAGCACCGTTGGTATCCAGGAAAGCTCGCTTCAGATCAACAATCTTTTTGCCTCTCCAGTTCAGCACCAGCCTGGGCTCCTCTGTGACTACCGCCACAGCCACCGCCTCCAGATTCTCTTCCGCCGCATAGCTCAGGAAGCTGTCCACATCCTTCGGGTCAACCACTACCGCCATACGTTCCTGAGATTCTGAGATTGCAAGCTCCGTGCCGTCCAGGCCCGCATATTTCTTGGGGACTTTATCCAAATCCACAGTCAGACCATCCGCCAGCTCGCCGATAGCCACGGATACGCCCCCCGCGCCGAAGTCATTACACTTTTTGATGAGACGGCTCACTTCCTCCCGCCGGAACAGCCTCTGTATCTTGCGCTCCGTGGGCGCGTTGCCTTTCTGTACCTCTGCGCCGCAGGTCTCAATAGATTGCTCCGTATGTACCTTGGAGGAGCCTGTGGCTCCGCCGCATCCGTCGCGTCCGGTACGCCCCCCCAGAAGGATAATGATATCCCCGGGGTCAGAGGTCTCACGGATGACATTGCGCCTGGGTGCCGCCCCCATAACCGCGCCAATCTCCATGCGCTTTGCCACATAATTGGGATGATATATCTCTTTTACAAAACCGGTGGCAAGGCCGATCTGGTTTCCATAAGAAGAATAACCATCCGCCGCACCACGCACCAGCTTTTTCTGGGACAGCTTTCCTTTCAGTGTATCCGCCACGGGAACCGTGGGGTCTGCAGCCCCGGTGACACGCATGGCCTGATACACATATCCTCTGCCGGACAGCGGGTCGCGGATAGCGCCCCCCAGACAGGTAGCCGCGCCACCGAAGGGCTCTATCTCCGTAGGATGATTGTGCGTCTCATTTTTAAAGAATACCAGCCATTCCTCCGTCTCCTTCCTGTCTCCGTAGTCCATCTCCACAGGCACCACAACGGAGCAGGCGTTGATCTCATCGGACTCCTCCATGTCGTCCAGCCTGCCATCCTTTTTCAGTTTTCTCATAGCCATCAGAGCCAGATCCATCAGGCAGACAAATTTATCCTTCCTGCCCGCAAAAATTTCCTCTCTGGTATCCAGATAGCTCCGGTATGTAGTCTCAATGGGCGAACGGTAATAACCCTCGCCGAACTCTACGTCTGTCAGTTCTGTAGAAAAGGTGGTATGACGGCAGTGGTCGGACCAGTATGTATCCAGTACCCTGATTTCAGTCATAGTGGGATTACGTTTCTCATCCGTTGCAAAATAATTTTGAATATGCTGAAAATCCTTGAACGTCATCGCCAGCCCGAGAGAATCATAAAGCTCCTTAAGCTCCGCCTCCGGCATATCCACAAAATCTTCACGCTCCGGCAGATTTTCCAGAACAGCCACATCCTTCGGCTCGTCAAATACGGTAATCAGGGTATCCGGCTTCCGGCTCCCCGTCTCCCTGGAATCCACGGGATTGATACAATACGCCTTGATCTTCGCAAACTGCTCCTCTGAGATATCCCCCAGAATCATGTATGTCACAGCTGTGCGGATGACAGGTTCCTCATCTTCCTTCAGAAATCTGACACACTGCACCGCAGAATCTGCTCTCTGGTCGAACTGGCCGGGCAGGAATTCCACGGAAAACACCCTTGCACCGGCCGGAATCTCTATGTTTTCATGGTACAGATAATCTACCGGCGGCTCTGAAAAAACCGTCCTGCAGGCTTTTTCAAAAACTTCGTCCGTTACATTCTCCACGTCATAGCGTATTAACTCTCTGACACCCTCCACCCGGATACCCAGATAATTTCTGATCTCCTCATGCAGCGCCTTTGCCTTCACCGCGAAAGGCTCCTTTTTTTCTACATAGATGCGCCTGACATTTCCCATTTGTTTCCTCCTTATGCTTCGGCTTCAAGCCCCAAAAACTTCAGTATGAACATAATTTCCCTGTCTACCGTCTCGGCCGTAATGCCGATAGTCTGCGCCGAAATCTTCAACCCTTCCAGAACAAACATTATATTCCTTGCCGTTCCCTGGCAGTCCTCGCAGTAAAACTCTCCGTTGTCCACGCCGATCTCAATCAGCTTTTCTATAATCTTTACCGCTGAGTCAAACTGCTTTTTCAGAACATTATTTTTCTTGTTGGGCTGATTTTCAAAATAATACTCGTAGATTGCCTGGGTGAGGGTATTCTTTCTGCGCAGCAATTCTTTTTTCTGCTCCTGCAGAAAAAGCATCAGAATATCCGCAGCGGTAGCGTCCTCAGTAATATTATCGGAAAAGACATCATCCGTCTCCTCGCTCTCAAGCTTCATCACTTCCTGAAAAATCTGACTTGTGCTCTCAAAATAAAGGTACAGACCGCCCCGGCTGATATTGCAGGCTTCCACAATGTCTTTCATGGTAACCTTTTTAAAGCCTTTTTCCACAAAGACCTGCCTTGCCGTTTCCAAGATATACTTTTTCTTCTGTATCGACTTTTCTCCCATGCTTCTCCTCATTCCTGCGTATTTTATGCGTTCGGTGCAATCTTATCGTATATCCAAAGGCTGATCCCAATACTCGATGATCTCCTGCATTTTTTTCAGTACAAGCAAAAAAATATTCTCCTGCACTCCCTGCGCCCACAACGTACTCTTCGTCATGCCGCCCATCACATATTTCGAGAGAATTCCCCTCAGAACATCCCAGTCCTTCAATTCCGCCGCGGCAATCACTCTTCTCTCATCATCATGCGTCTTAATCCCGCCCCGTGAGTAAGTATATAAATAATTTCTATCCATCAGCGGTGATCTGCCCGCCTCTCTGACAAAGTTCAGAAGGGTGGCGTCATACACCGGAATGCCAATAGAATGCTCGGTAGATTCGGGGCCCTGGTATAATCTGCTTCCAGGCTGTCCTGCATTATTTTCAAACCAGGGAATATACCGCAAAAGCGGCATTGCCTCCTGTTTGTATCTGCTCATCTGCTGCTGCCTGTATTCCGTATCCTGCTCCATGACCGCATCTTCCTCTCCCGTTTTATCTGTCACAAAACAAAAAGTGACACGTATGTATTTTTATTTTAGCATATTTTTGTTAAAAGTACAGCACAAAATTACATGGACTTATCTGCAGGGTTGGGTGTATACTATATTAGTAACTATTCAGAGCCATTTAATAGTTACGATTCGATGAAAAAGAGGGATTATTATTATGGCAGGAATTACACTAGAGAAGGGTAAACGTATCTATGACAGCGGTCAGCCTATGACTGCGTTTCACCTGATGACAAAAGGCAAAGTTCAGGTAGAATATCCCGGCGGCACTTACCAGTTGGGAAAAGGAGATGTGATCGGAGTCTGTGAACTTTGTTCGGAAGTCCACTTTCTGGGCTATACCGCTCTGGAGGACACCGTCATTCTGACGTATCCTTTCAACAGTATGGATGCTCTGGATGAACTGCTGCAAAAGCATCCTGATGTTGCAAGGCTGTTTCTTATCTCCCTGTTCCGTCAGATCAGCACTCTTTTGGTATTAAGCTACAAATCCGAAATGAACTGTACCAGTTTCCATCAGAACCTGATGGAGGATTATGCAAAATATAATGCACTCTGCAGCCGATACCACATTCAGCCCCAGATACCGGACGGGCTGGAAGAAATAGCGGCTCATCTGGGCGGGGAATCCGCGGATATGTGGCTGAACTCCTATTATCTTGGATTACAGCACATCTACTCTGCCACAGGAGTGGATTCTAAAAGCTTCATGCTGGAACCCGGGGTCTCCCTTGGCATGCTGCGCAAGGGCAGCCTTGACTTCCGGCGAACCTTCACTGTGCTGGAAGAACATATGATCTATCGTTCAAACATTGCCGGCCGCTATTTCAATTCCTCCGGAAATGATCTTTTTGAACTCCTTACCTCCCTGTACAATCGTCTGGGGCAGAACAATGAGGACTCCGACGTGCTGATCGGCGATATTGACCGGATCATCAAGCAATTTGAAAATGACGCCTCCCTGAACAGGACCAGGGTATCCTCCCGCATCAGTGCTTTCCGAAACAGCCTCTCACCCCGGAGCAGTTCCGGGCAGGGATCCGGCTCCGAAGACAGCGGCACAAGCGCTGCTATCATGAAGGAACTGACCGGCTCCTTAGATACCATTCTGGGTTTTGCCAACTTTGATGCCGAGAAGGGAGACGCTTTCCGCGAGCATGTGAATGCCTACCGGGATCTGGAGGACAGGACATCCACGGAAGATTTCGCGGTTCGGCTCCGCAGGCAGATCACAGAAGAATTTTACGCCCTCTATACCAGTACCTTCAAAATTGCCGTAAATGCTTCTTCCATCCCTGTTCCGGTGAAAATGTTCCTGTACTTCGGTTACGTGGATGAAAATCTTGCCGGGACAGAGAATTGCGTCACTCTCCACAATCTTGCCGGCGGCATGGACAATCAGAGTTCTTTGGGTGTCTATACCCTGTACCACTGGCTGCTGGCCATTTTGAACGGTGAAAAGAATCCAAGCCGAAATGAGTTTGACGAGGATTATACGGATTATCTGCACAAGCAGAAGGCCGGTCACCACATTACCGCCGCTCAGTTTGCCGAGCTGGAAAAGGATCCCATGAGCAAGGTGGCCTTTGAGATGCAAAATATGTTTCCCCAGGTCAACAAGATGACCTGCGGCCGCGTCACCACCTTCTGCCCGCTCTTCTCGTCAGATAACGTACTGAAGGATCTGAAGACCGCCTTTGTGACCACCACCCAGGTTCACAGAGCATTTGAAAAAATTAAGTCCATCGACTATTCAGCCTTCTACCGTGAAAGCATGGATCTGGACCATATGGAAATCATGGGAAAAGAAACCATACATCTGGAATTCCTGCCTGACATCATCCTCATGCCAAATATTGGTATCCGCGGTGTCATGTGGCAGGAGATTGATGGTAAAAAGAGAAACACCCCCGGCAGAATGTTCTTTTCTATCTTCCACATGGAGGACCTCAGCACCACGATGGTCAGACTCACCGGTGAATTCCGCTGGGAGATGTGCAAACGCATCCAGAGCAGCAGATGGAACGATGTGTCAGAGCGCTCCCTCACCAGCGAATATTTCGACTATATACAGTTCTACAGAAAGAACCAGGAGCTTTCCACGGAGGCAAAGGAACGGGTACGCAACAGCCTCCAGCGTGCAAAGAACAGCTTCAAGGAAATGTTTGTGCGGGATTATATCATCTGGATACTGTTCGAGGGTGCCGGTTCTCCCAGGCTCAACAAGGTGGCAAGAAGGATATTATTAACCTACTGTCCTTTTCCCGCCGAGCTTGCCGCCACCATGGAACAGAATCCAATTTATACAGAGATCATGAGCCGCCAGAAAGTTTTGCGTGGCCAGCGGCTTCACCACTTAAAAACCTTACGGCAAAAGCTCCTCAACAGCGGCATCCCTGTCCCCGACACGCTGGATGCAGAATATGCCTATACACAGGGCAAAGTTTAGTTATTTGCTGCATCCTGGCCGGACTCGCCTTCCATTTTTTTCACAAATGGAAGCGGGTCCTTTTCCATCTGCAGCATAGTGTCAAATGCAGAGAGCAGAAGCCTTGGTGTCCGGTATCGATTCATCTCCTCCGGACGGTCCATGTAAAGCTTGAAATGATCCACCTGCCACACCAGAACATCGGCAAGGGTATAACCCGCCACCACATACTCGCAGAGAAACTTTCCGTAATCGTGATAATACGCCAACTCTTGTAAGAGTCCTCCTGACCGCAGGATTCCCTGCCACAGCCTCTCGCCGTACTCTTCCTTTTCGCCCGCCTGCTCCGCAAGAGACAATACATATTCGTGCAGCGTATTCAGCGCCTTTTCCAATCTTTCATCCTGTACCATGATGTCATCTTCCTTTTTAACATATTTAAACATATAAATTTTAACGGTAACCAGAAGAATTGACAATGCTGAAAAGCTATAGTCCCCAAAAATTAAAAGGGCTTCAAGTACCTTTAATAAGCACTTAAAGCCTTAGCAGGGGAAGAGAGGATCGAACTCCCATCAACGGTTTTGGAGACCGCCGCACTACCATTGTACTATTCCCCTATTCTTTCTGTCAGCAACTATAACCCGCTGACGAAAGACATTATAACACAGAGCAGACCGCATTGGCAAGAAAAATTTTATCATCCAAAATGCCTTGCCCGTTTTAGGGTCTGAGAATCCTCACCCGAGCACCCTGTCTATGGCATCCTGCACCGTCTTGACACCGATAATCTCTATTTTACTGTTCTTTCTGCAATCCTCCGCGCAGACATAAGGTACGATGCATGTTTCAAATCCCAGCTTCTCCGCTTCCGCTGCACGCTGTCTGGCCATGCTGACCCCGCGCACCTCACCGCTCAATCCCACTTCTCCGAATGCAATCAGCTTTGGAGAAAGAGCCTTGTTGCGGAAGCTGGACAAAATTGCCAGCACAATCCCCAAGTCGATAGCCGGCTCCATAATCTTCATGCCTCCTGTGATATTCACATAAGCATCGCAGCTTGCCAACTGCACGCCGGAGCGTTTCTCCAGCACTGCCATCAACAGATTCACCCTGTTGAAATCCGTACCTGTGGACTGGCGGCGTGGAATCCCAAAGTTACTGTGGCACACAAGAGCCTGGATTTCCACCAGCAGGGGCCTGGTTCCTTCCATGGTACAGGCCACCACAGAGCCGCTGGCATTCTCCGGTCTGCCCTCCAGCATATACTCTGAAGCATTCTGCACCTCCGCAAGTCCCTGCTCCCGCATTTCAAAAACTCCGATCTCATTGGTGGAGCCAAATCGGTTCTTCACGCCCCTCAGGATACGATAGGAAGCATGTCTGTCACCTTCAAAGTACAAAACCGCATCCACCATATGCTCCAGCACCCTCGGACCTGCGACTGTCCCTTCCTTTGTCACATGCCCTACGATAAGCACAGAGACGCCAAGCCCCTTTGCCAGCTGCAGCAGAATGCCCGTGGACTCCCTCACCTGGGAGACACTGCCGGGCGCGGCGGAAACATCTTCATTGTACATGGTCTGGATAGAGTCGATCACCACTGCCTCCGGCTTCTGCGCACGGATAACCTCCGTGATCTCAGCCAGATTTGTCTCGCAGAGCAGCAGCATATCCTTTGTAAAGGAACCGATTCTGTCAGCCCGCATTTTTATCTGAGCGAGAGATTCCTCCCCCGATATATATAATACCTTGTGACCAACCTCCGAAAGATTGCGGCACACCTGCAAAAGCAATGTTGATTTCCCGATTCCGGGGTCTCCGCCTACCAGTGTAAGAGAACCCCGTACAATGCCTCCTCCAAGAACCCTGTCCAGTTCTCCGATTCCTGTGGAAATCCTGTCCTCCTCCTTTATGGAAATCTCCGCAAGTACACTGGGTGTATTGGAGACAGAAGCCCTGCGCCCTGCTGTCTTTGCAGTGGCTGCGCTCATGTGGGGTGTCTTGCTCACCGTCTCCTCCACAAATGAATTCCACTCTTTACATCCCGGGCACTGTCCCATCCACTTTGAAGACTCATACCCGCAATTCTGACAGAAAAAAACCGTTGTCGACTTGCTTTTCGCCATATTCATCCCCACGCTTTTCTTCTCACACTATTATGCGCGCTCTACTCTGACAGGCACTTCGCCCGCAGCTTCCAGTTCCACGCTTAAGGACAGCTTTCCTCCCAGGCCTGTTGTCATGGTTCCGATGCTCTTGCCGCCCACAAACACTTCATACTCTGTATCATCATCCAGGCCGATGGTAATCTGCGCGTCCTCGTCGCCCTCCACCACAAACTCCACGCCGCTCTCCTTTTCGGTATAATCCCGGACGCTGGTTCCCGGCACAGACTCATAGAGGAACATGCCGTTCTTTTCCAGTTTTGTAATATCTTTGAAGGTTTTTACCTTCAGCAGATCACCCTCATGCTGAAAATCCTCCACCTTTGCCTTCTGAGCCAATTTGTGATTGCCAAAACTGATTGCGCCGCCCGCCTCACTGCGGATCAGCTCTTCCACAACTGCCATTTGTATACCCTCCTGTTTCCTTTGTCAGCCACAGCTTTGGACGCTCCCTGAAAAACAGTTTCGCATCCGCCGCTTATATACATATTATAATCGAAAATTAAACGCTGCGCTATCCTTTTTTATTAGTAAATACCACTTTCCCGTTCTTGTACCCTGCCGTCACGGCATCTCCCGGCTGCACTTTCTTCATCAGAATCTCTTCCGCCAGAGCATCCTCCACCACAGACTGAATGGCCCTTTTCAAGGGTCTTGCTCCCATCCTGACATCTGCATATTTTGTGATCAAATGCTCCTTCAGTGCTCCGGTCATGGATAACCGGATGTCCATCTGCTCCTCACACCGCTTATAAAGATTTGCGGCAAGAAGGCTTACAATGGCCTTCATGTCCTCGTTGTTCAACTGGTGGAACACGATAATGTCATCGATTCGGTTGACAAACTCCGGTTTGAAAGTTCTCTTTACCTCTTCCATAACACCGGACTTCATCTTTTCATAGTCCCGCTTCGCGTCTGCCACCGCTGCAAATCCAAGATTCTTGGGATCAATGATCCGCTGTGCTCCCGCATTGGATGTCATGATCAAAATAGTATTTTTAAAGCTGACCTTTCTGCCCTTGGAATCGGTGATATGCCCGTCATCCAGCACCTGAAGCAGAATATTAAACACATCGGGGTGCGCCTTCTCAATCTCGTCAAAAAGCACCACGGAATAGGGATTTCTGCGCACTTTCTCGCTAAGCTGTCCCCCCTCCTCAAATCCGACGTATCCCGGAGGCGAACCAATCATTTTGGACACTGAATGTCCTTCCATGTACTCCGACATGTCAACCCGGATAATGGCGTCCTCAGAGCCAAACATGGCCTCTGCCAGAGCTTTGGACAGTTCTGTCTTTCCCACGCCCGTAGGCCCCAGAAACAGGAAAGAGCCAATCGGACGCCTTGGATCCTTCAGCCCCACTCTGCCACGCCGCATAGCTTTCGCTACTGCTGTCACGGCTTCCTCCTGCCCGATAACACGTTTGTGCAGAATACTTTCCAGCTTCAGCAGTCTCTCACTCTCCTTCTGGGCCAGCTTCTGCACCGGTATTTTCGTCCACATGGCCACCACATCGGCAATATTGCTCTCTCCTATGACTATCTGCCTGCCGGTAGCGCTGTTCTCCAGCCTCTTCTTCGTGCGCTCGTACTTCTTTATCAGTTCATCCTGATTTCGTTTGATTTCCGCCGCCTGGGCAAAGGCCTCCATACGAATGGAGCGTTCAATCTGCAGATCCATTTTTTTAATCTGCTCCGTTATGACCTTCAGCTTATCCGGCACGTCCGAGGAGCGCAGCCTGGCCCCGGCGGCAGCCTCATCAATTAAATCAATGGCCTTGTCAGGAAGATTCCTGTCATTGATGTAACGGCCTGACAGTCTTACTGCCGCATCCACTGCCTCAGAGGTAATGGACACCTGATGATGCTCTTCATATTTTCCCTTAATTCCCTCCAGAATGCGGATTGCCTCCTCCTCCGTAGGTTCCTCCACATTCACCGGCTGAAACCGACGTTCAAGGGCAGCATCTTTCTCAATATATTTGCGGTATTCCGCTATAGTAGTAGCACCGATCATCTGCAGCTCGCCTCTGGCAAGGGAAGGCTTTAAAATATTGGAGGCATCGATAGCGCCCTCCGCTCCGCCTGCCCCGATGATAGTGTGCAATTCATCCAGAAACAGAATCACGTTTCCATCGTCAATAACCTCTTTGATGACCTTCTTAATTCGCTCCTCAAACTCACCTCTGTATTTGCTCCCCGCTACCATGCCTGACAAATCCAGAGTAAGCACCCGCTTATTCTTCACCGTAAAAGGAACCTTTCCCTCCACAATGCGAAGGGCCAGGCCCTCCACCACTGCAGTTTTGCCCACACCCGGCTCGCCGATCAGGCATGGATTATTTTTGGTCCGTCTGCTCAGTATCTGAATCAGACGGCGGATTTCGTCCTCCCGGCCGATGACCGGGTCCAGCTTTCCGTCTCTGGCCATTCCGGTCAAATCCCGACTGTACTGGCTTAGAGTTGTGGCCTTATTCCTGCTTTGAGCCTTTCTTCCCAAATCCTCCTTGTACAGATTGCCATCCTGACCGATGGCAATCAACGTGTCCACATAAATTTTCTGTACGTTTGCCCCCAGGGTGTTGAGCAGGCGAACAGCCACATTTTCACCCTCCTTGATAATTGCCATCAAAATATGCTCTGTTCCGGTCTGCTGCTGATTGAAACGTGCCGCCTGCCTGTGCGCCTCCTCCAGGATCTTCTGTGCTCTGGGGGAATATCCCTCCCGCTCCCGGATTCCCACGCCCCCATCCAGTGCAATGGACTCCCGAATCATATCTGTAACCCTGTTCAATTCCACACCGTTGTCCGCAAGAACCTTGTGGGCCACACCTGCCTGCTCTTTCAGAAGTCCTGCCAGAATGTGTTCCGTTCCCACATAACCCTGTTTTAAAGCGGATGCACAGCGGGCCGCTGCCTTCAGCGCCTCCTGTGCATTATTCGTAAACTGCGACTGCATAGCTTATTTCCTCCGTCATCTATAATCTTCGTAAATCTCTTCAATCAGTCCATGTATCTCTTCTTTTGTAATATTCTTACAACTGCCCTTAGCAAGGATTACCTGCAATTCCTTTTTTAATTCCGCCAGTGTCCTCATTCTGTCGATATCTATGGCAATAACCGCCCCTTTTCTGCGGTCTACCTTTACATACCCTTCCTGTTTCAGAACAGTATATGCCTTATTTACCGTGTGCATGTTGATACCGATGGTATCCGCCAGCTGCCTTACACTGGGCAGGGAATCGCCCTCCTGAAACTGTGCGGTGGCAATCCCCATAATGATCTGATTGCGAAGCTGAAGATAAAGTGCTTCGTCACTGTTGAAATCTATCTCTATAATCATGCTTCTTTCTCCTGTTATACCTATATTATAACAGAGTGGACAAAGTGTCAACTATAAAGAGAAGGGAAGAAAACACAAAATTTTCTTCCCTTCGATACCGTTTACTTTTCCTCAGTTCCGTCATAATTGAGAAAACCAAACTCAAATTCGTCATCATCCTCAGACATGAAATTCTTGGACTTCCACCCCTGCTGGCCCTGCGCAGGCTTCTGTGCCGAGGTGCTCTGTCCCTGACGGGCATCTGTCGGCCTTTCTCCGGCCGGTTTCTGACCCTGAGGTACTCCCCCCGGCCTTTCTCCGGCCGGTTTCTGACCCTGGCTGCCTCCTGCCGGCCTTTCTCCGGCCGGTTTCTGACCCTGAGGTGCCCCCGCAGGTCTTGCCCCAGCAGGCCTCTCTCCGGCCATCTTCTGACCTTGCTGGCTTCCCGCCGGCCTTGCTCCGGCCGGTTTCTGACCCTGAGGTGCCCCCGCAGGTCTTGCCCCGGCAGGTCTGCCGGAAGCAGATTTATCTGTCCCGACAGTATGCATCACTTTCTGGGTTCCCCCCTGAGTCCTGGCTTCTCCACGCCTTCTCAGGGTTTCCCGCTCTACCTGGTTAAAATATGCGTCATCGGACATATCCTTAATTTTGAACACCAGCATGGCAATTCCGGATGCCGCCGCAACCAGCAGGAAGATCAGAATGATAATAATAACCTTCTCCGTCTCTACCTTCTTATGCTCTGCCTCATAAGCCAACGCATTTTTGTTCGCCTTTTCAAAAAGTTCTTCCTTTATACCATACCGATCAACCGGATCCTTGGTATTATCCACGAGATACCATACCCCGTTGATTTCCTCTGTGTCAAATTCCTTTACCGCCACAGGATCCGGCTCTGTCACCGGCGGCTCATCCACTGCAGGCGGGTCCTCCACCGGAGGCTCCTCAACATAGGGCGTCAGTTCCCCTGAGACTGTCACAAAATCCTCACGGATAAAGCCCTCCACCTCTGAACCGTTGTCACTGAAGCTCACCTGGTACCACACCTTGCCGCTGCTGTCGGAACTTCTTCCCTTCACTGTCAGTACCAGTCCGTTGGAAACCATAGTGACAATGTCACTGGAAGTAGACGCACCACTTCTGATTCTCACGGAATTTCCGCCTTTTACCGTAGCACTCACGGGGTTCAGCGCCTCCACGCTTCCGGATGGAGTGGTTGTAGACGGCGTAGTAGTTCCGCCCGTTGTGGGCTCCACCGGCGTAACCGTAGGCGGCGTGGTGCCATCAATAATCTCCACCATATCCGAACGGATATAGCCAAGCGTCTCTGAATTTACAAAGGTCTGATACCAGATCTTTCCGTCACTTCCCTGTACCTGATTGGTGATGGTGATTATCTTGTCTCTTTCCGTGCTTCCCACAACCTCACTGGAAGTGCTTGGCTCCTTTCGGATGTTTACGCTGGAAGCCGTAACCTTGCCCTGGCTCTGAGCATGGCTCACTGTTGCGAAACCATCCCCGAACAGCCCGATCAACATAACCAGCACCAGCGTGAGAACGCCCTTCCAAATTCCTTGTCTAACCCGTACTTTTCCTGCTTTTCTCATAAGTCTTCCTCTCTCCTGTTTTCTAGAAGTTTTCGCGCCTGAAACGCCTTTGTCCTTCTTCTCCTTTCTGTGCCATTCCTGCTCCCTGTATATTCTTCTTTATCTGTGCTCTCTGCTCCGCTTCCAGATTACGGTGTACGGCAATCTCACACTCAGGACAATACTGTCCGCTGCGGATAGATTTCCCGCAAACCTCGCATCGCAGAAATGTTCTGGAATCCTTTGTCACCTCCAGACGCCCTTCCTTCAGCATATGGCGAATAGAGCGCTGGGAGACACCGATTGCACTTTCAATCTGCGCTGCTGTAGCTCCCTTGTGCTCTTCAATGTACAGTCTCACCTTCCCATAGTCGTCATAGTCCAGCTCACCGCAGTCCTCACAGCAATATTCGCCCACTCCCTTAAACACCAGAACCCCTCCGCACTTCTTGCAGACACGCGGAATATTATATTGATCTTCCAAAAGAAGTCTGTTCGCTCTCATACACAGTCTCCCTCCCGTCAAACCACAATTCTGATCTTACGGCCTGCAGCCGTGGTCTTCAGCCTACGGCCGTGACTAAGTTATTATTCAATTGCCGGCTTCGTCTATGGCTTTGCCAATATCCCGGCGCATATACTTATTGTCAAAGGACACCCATTCCGCAGCCTCATAGGCTTTTGCTCTCGCTTCCTTCAGGGTGGCTCCTTTGGCTGTTATTCCGAGTACTCTTCCGCCGGACGTGACAATGCGTCCCCTTTCATCAAATTTGCTTCCCGCATGGAAGCAATAGTAATCTTCCTTTCCCTCAAAGGCTTCAAGTCCTTTTATCTCAAAGCCTTTCTCATATGCAACCGGATATCCGTCCGAGGCAAGCACCACACAGACAGCCGCATTGTCTTCAAATTGCAGATCTATTTCATCCAGATTCCCATCGATACAGGCATCCACCACATCCATGATGTCATTCTTCATCCGGCAGAGAACCACCTGTGTCTCCGGGTCTCCAAATCTGGCATTATATTCCAGAACCCTGGGCCCCTCCGGTGTCAGCATCAGTCCAAAGAAGATCACTCCCTTGAACTCTCTGCCCTCCGCTGCCATAGCATCTACCGTAGGCTGAAAAATGTGTTTTCTGCAGAAGGTATCCTCCTCTTCAGTATAGAAAGGACTGGGTGAAAAAGTCCCCATTCCCCCTGTATTCAAGCCCTGATCACCGTCCTTCGCACGCTTGTGATCCTGAGCGGAGGTCATGGGCTTGATGGTCTTTCCGTCTACAAAGGCCAGGACGGACACCTCCCTGCCTGTCATAAACTCCTCTATCACCATCCTGTTTCCGGCGCTCCCGAAATGCTTATCCAGCATAATTTCCTTTACCCCGGCCTTCGCTTCCTCCAGAGTATTGCAGATCAGTACGCCCTTGCCCAGCGCAAGCCCATCCGCTTTCAACACGATGGGCAGCTTTGCAGTCTCCAGATACTGCAATGCCTTTTGCGGATCATCAAAGGTCTCATAGTCCGCAGTGGGAATATTATATTTTTTCATCAGATCCTTGGAGAACGCCTTACTCCCTTCCAGAATTGCCGCATTCTTCCTGGGGCCGAATGTTCGGAAGCCCGCTTCCTCCAGAGCGTCCACCAGACCTCCCACCAGCGGGTCATCCGGAGCCACAAACACCAAATCTACCGCCTTTTCTTTTGCATAGGCAATCACCCTGTCAAACTCCATGACACCGATAGAGGGCTCACATTCCGCAATCTGCGCAATTCCCGCATTGCCAGGTACACAGTAAAGTTTATCCACTCTGCTGCTCTTCTTCATGCTCAGCGCTATGGCGTGTTCTCTCCCGCCACCGCCTACAATCAGTACTTTCATGCCGTCACCTCTTTTTATTGCTTTTCATTGCTTTTTATTGCTTCTTTATGACTTTCCCGTCAACCACCGCAATTCGCCCGTTGGCAATATCATCGATAGCCTTGGGAAGCAAAATCCATTCAGCCTGCTCCATGACACGCCTCTGTAAAATCTCCGGGGTGTCATCCTCCTGTACGGGAACCGCCTTCTGAGCTATGATCGGTCCCTCGTCCATTCCATCATTTACAAAATGAACCGTTGCCCCCGTCACCTTAACGCCCCGCTCCAGCACCTTCTCATGAACCTTCAGTCCATAATAGCCCACTCCGCAGAAGGCGGGAATCAGAGAAGGATGAATATTTACAATGCGATTGCCAAAATGCGCCACTGCCTGCTCCGGAATTTTTACCAGGAACCCGGCAAGCACCACCAAATCCGGCTTTAATCTGCACAGTTCATCCGTGAACGCCTGATTAAAAGCCTCTCTGTCTGCAAATTCTTTGGGCGATATGCAGATTCCCGGAATCCCGTGGGCTTCCGCCCTCTTCAGCGCTCCGGCTTTTGCATTGTTGCTGATAACCTCAATCACTTCCGTGTTGGTGACGATTCCGGCATCAATCCCGTCCAGAACAGCCTGAAGGTTGGTTCCGCCTCCGGACACACATACTACAATTTTCAGCATATGACAACTCCCTTTTCGCCCGCCTCACAGCGACCCACAACATAGGGGGTCTCGCCTGCGGCCCGCAGTACCTCCAGAGCTTTGTCCGCATCTGCCGCATCCACTGCCAGCACCATGCCCAGCCCCATATTATAAGTATTATACATCATCTGTTCCTCAATTCCGCCGGTCTTCTGCAAAAGCCGGAATATTGCAGGAACCTCATAGCTGTCCTTCTCCACCACGGCTCGTATTCCATCCGGAAGCATTCTGGGAATGTTCTCGTAAAAACCCCCGCCGGTAATATGGCTGCAGCCCTTTACTGTAATGCCGGCGTTCTTTAAAGCCTTCATTGCCCTGACATAAATTCTGGTGGGCTTAAGCAACGCCTCCCCCAGGGTAGTCCCCAGTTCATCATAATAGGTATCCAGGCTTTCCTTTGTCATTTCAAAGACCTTACGAACCAGTGAAAAACCATTGGAATGCACTCCCGACGACGCAATACCGATCAGGGTATCGCCTGCCTTGATATTTGCACCGGTGATCAGATCCTTCTCATCCACAATGCCCACCGTAAAGCCCGCCAGGTCATATTCCTCCTCCGGCATCAGTCCCGGATGCTCCGCCGTCTCGCCGCCGATCAGCGCCGCGCCCGCCTGTTTGCAGCCTTCCGCTACACCCTTGACAATTGCGGCAATTTTCTCGGGATAATTTTTCCCGCAGGCTATGTAATCCAGAAAGAAAAGCGGTTCTCCTCCCGCGCAGGCCACATCATTAACACACATGGCAACACAGTCGATACCCACAGTATCATGCTTATCCAGCAGAAAAGCAAGCTTGATCTTTGTGCCCACACCATCTGTTCCGGACAGTAACACAGGCTTTTCCATCTCCTTGATGGCCTCCACGGAGAATGCACCGGAAAAGCCTCCCAGCCCTCCGAGCACCTCGGGGCGCACAGTCTCCTTCACATACTGTTTCATCAGCTCCACTGACTTGTATCCCGCTTCTATATCTACTCCTGCATTTTTGTAATCCATTCTCTCCTCATTTCCGGCCCCCGGGCCTGTGGTTTGATCTTACAGCCTGCCTACTGGTATCCTTTGTATCCTGTCTGCTGCAGCTTCGCATCCTTTGCAATTACCTGCTCCTTCTGTTCACGGCTGTAGCTTTTCAGCTTTTCCAGCACCCCTTCATCCGATGCCGCAAGAATCCTTGCCGCAAGGATAGCCGCGTTCTTGGCCCCATCAATAGCCACGGTGGCCACCGGAACCCCCGGCGGCATCTGCAAAATAGAAAATACTGCATCCATTCCGTCCAGATTTTTGCCCGAAAGCGGAACTCCAATGACCGGAAGGGCATACAGCGCGGCGCACATTCCGGGCAAAGCGGCTGCCATACCGGCCCCTGCAATAATAACCCGAATTCCCCGCTCCTCTGCACTGCTGCACCACTCAATCAGCACATCGGGCTCCCGATGGGCAGAAATAATCCTGATTTCATAACTGATTCCCATCTCTTCCAACATTTCTGCTGCTTTCGACATAACCTTTAAATCAGAATCACTTCCCATCACAATGCCCACAAGGGGTCTGATTTCCGCCCCCTGCGCACTATCCGTTTTCGTCATAAGTTACCACACCTTTCCACACACTTATATTACTAAAATAAGAAACTTTTCGCAACCATAAACCAAGAAAAAACAAAAACTTAAGAAAAGGGTTCATTCAGAGGTTCTGTGCCCGGAAGCACGAATCTGCCGTCCCTGATAATGGGAATCCTGACACCGTCTTTCCTTACGGCGGTCAGTTCGCCCAGCTCATCGTAGGGAATTGTGATATCTGTGTGGCAGTTAAAATAGGCTTCCATAGGATTTTCCTTCCGCAGTGCCGATCTGGAGTTTTCCTTTGCCACAATTTCCTTGCCATCGGGATTGTAAACCCTCACATCCTCTGTTCCCTGATAGCAGGTGTCGCCCACCGCAAAATGGGGCCCCGTCTTCTCCGCGATCAAAATAGGCAGCTTTGCCTCCACTCCCAGCCTTCTCGCCATCACATACGCAGTGGTATTTGTGCCGATGGCAAACTCACCGATGGGCAGCGTTTCATGGCGAAACAGAATATTCTCTCTGACAAAGTTTCTGTTTTCCTCTTCCTTCTCAAAATTACCGCAGGTGTAGTCCCGAATCATGCCGTCCTCAAAGACAAGACACAAATCTCTGTATTCCAGGCCGTTCAGAAACACCCTTGTCACGTGAAGAGTACCGTTTGTTCCCTCCAGCACAGGGGAGGTAAACACCTCACCCACAGGAATGTTCACATCCGCCACACAATTTTCAAAAATAGTTTCCTTTTCAGGATTTTTCAGTTTCCACAGGTTTACCTTTAAGTCCGTTCTGTTTTCCCCACAGCCTCTGACCTCACAGTAATCCGCAGTATCCAGCGCATCAATAAGCTTCTGCTGCACATCACGGTAAAGCATGTAGTCCAGTGTGTTCAGCCTGATAGTCTCGTCAAACAGTTCCCGAAACACCGGACCCACTTCCGGCACCGGGAAGGAGATAATAGTGAAGCTCCTCTCCTCCTCAATAATATATTGCCGTCGCATCTCGTTGAATTTGGTCCGAAACTCCACCCAAAGCTTATTCTGCTCCTCGGTAAGCTCAAGATTCTCCGGTTTGTTCACCGGGTCAAAATCCGCCTCACCAAAAGTCTCCACCACGGCAGGGCCCGCATAGCCGTTCGCCTCAGCCCTGTATTTTTCAAAGCCCGCATGCAGTGCCTCCAGCTTGCGGTTCACATAGCGCCTGTCCAGAAACAGACTGTTGTCATCCCTGTGGTCATACTCGTATTGCCTGTTGACTGTGCCCCCATCAACCATGTTCCGGCTGATAACAGGCCGGAGATTCAGCTTTGCAAGGTTCTCCACTGCCCGGCGGATCATCCGTTCAAAACCGATATGATAGTAAATACCTGCCGTTTTTTTCTTTGACAGATCCTTCCCCGTCACCTCAAAACCAATGCGATAGCCCTCCGTATAGGTGTCGGCCATGGTTGCAATGGTTTCCTCCGGAAGAGATGCCAGATACCGGGCCGTCTCCAGTTCATTTTCGCTGACATACTTTCCGTAGGCGTACAGATATCTCACATCATTTAAGTCGCTGTTCAGACATAAGTCCACACAGAAACGGTTCTCCGGGCTCACCGAATTCCTGACCCAGAGTTCCTCGTATCTGTCCTCATTGTCACTGACATGCCAGTACAGAATGTTCTTAATCTCCCCGGCACCGGGAAGACCGACATCGGCTCCGCCCGATGCACAGGCGGAAGCCGCATCTTTGTTCTCTCCCTCCGCATTCTCTGCCTCTGCGTAGGCAAATGCCGTATACACTTCCAGGAACAGTTCCAGCCCCACCACCAGATCCTCCAGCCTGCTATCATACACGGCACCGATCAGGCTGCGGAGCCTGTAATAAAGATGACTGAGCAGCCCACCGTACTCTTCCCCCAGCCTGCTCACCGCGTAAGCCGGATTGCCATAGCTCTCCTCATAATGAGCCGGAAGCACGTCCTCGTACAGCTCATGGTTCCGCCTTTGCAGTTCTTCCAAAGCTGCCTTTTCCAGGCCTCCCTCCGCCAGAAATTTTCTCGTGTCATCCAGCAGGAGCAGAAATGCCGCCACCCTGTCAAAATAACACTTCAGCTCCTCCCATCCAGAGTTCTCCCCGGAGATACAGCGTATGCGCTCCACCGCCAGCCCGTAGCGTTCCTCCAATATATCCTGTGAAATCGTAATCTCTTCCATATCTGTTAAACCTGCCTTTCCTTATGTCCATTTGCAGCAGTTCAGCCCACACAAATTCATAAAAGCGGCTGCTGTGCATCCGGCGCCGCTAAAGCGGCTCACCTTTTATTTCATTTGTGTGGCGCTCCGCTCATGAAACAATTCAATACTGAACCGGTATTAAAGGTTAACTCCCGCATACAAAATCAGGCTGACGCCTCCCAGCGCTAACAGATTCAACAACACTCCCAGCACGGGAAAGAATCTGTAATAGTTCCTGTCACAGGCCGTCAGCACCCCCAACATCACTCCCACCAGAGAGAATATCATAGCCAGCACTCCCGTAAACCCGTATTTAACAGTAATCTCGCCTCCGCTCCGATAGGAAAAAAACACCACCGTCACCAGGGCTGCCAGGCTGATAATGCCCAAAATAACAGACATGATCCCTCTGTTGGAATGTCTCTTAGTTGTGAAAATATATCCTTTTCTTTTCCTCATAAAACTCTAAAAGGGCACTTCCGGGCGAGTTGTCCACCTCGCAGGAAATGCCCCGCAGCTGCTCCTATTTAAAATAATATGTTTGACTTGCGTGCAAGCAGCCTGCCACCGGTCACAAGCAGCAGGATCCCCGTCACAGTACCTACCACAAGAGAGATAACTCCTATCGCAATATTTGTGGCCCCGGCTAACTTCATCGTCTTATACACCTTCTGTTCCATAACTGTGCTCCTTTCGGTTTTCTTTTCCCCTGTGGTCAAAATATCATTTTGCTCGCTCATCTCTTCACTATGCACCATATGTTTCATAATATTTATCAATCGCCGCCTTTATCGTATCATCAATGTAGTTTTGTCCTTTGTATGGTTTGTTGTGCAGGTGCTCCACAACCTCCTGCATGTTCACGATCGCATGTGCCTCAAACCCATATTTCTGCTTAATCTCTGCCAGTGCGCTTAAGTTACCGCCCAGTCCCTTTTCCATGCGGTTTAAGGACACCATCAGCCCTTTGATCTCCACATTTCCCTGAGCTTTGATAATGGGGAAGGTCTCCTCGATGGACTTTCCTGAGGTGGTCACATCCTCGATGATAACTACCCTGTCTCCCTCTTTGATACCGCTCCCGAGAAAAATGCCGACATCGCCGTGATCTTTGACCTCCTTGCGATTAGAACAATAGCGGATTTCTCTGCCGTATAAATTGCTGTAAGCAATGGCCGCCGTCACACTTAAGGGTATGCCCTTGTAAGCCGGGCCAAACAGCACGTCAAAATCATCTCCGAAGTTTTCATGGATTGCCCGGGCATAATACTCTCCCAGTTTCCGCAGCTGCATCCCCGTCACATAGGCCCCGGCGTTCATGAAAAAGGGAGATTTTCTGCCGCTTTTTAAAGTAAACTCACCAAACTTCAGTGCCTGGCTGTCCACCATAAACTCAATGAACTCCTCTTTATACTGTTCCATTCGTCTCAAGGCTCCTTTGATTTTCTTCCTTTACTTTACCACAAGACCGGAGTTTCTTCAATGGGTTTTTTTATGGTAAGACCATCCGGTCTCACTCCGGTTTCCTGGCGTGCTTCTTTCCGTTCTTTTCCTGATACATGTTCTTATCAGCCTGCTGCAGACAATTAGGCAGCGGCACGTTCCGGTCGCAGCAGGCGTAGCCGATACTGGCGGACAGTTCGTAAGGTTTCACCTGCTTTTCATTGAACTCCCTGATCCGCCTGCGGATTGCCGCAATCCTCGCCTCCACTATTTCCTTAGATCGTATATCCATGCAGATTTGGAACTCATCACCGCCGATACGGGCAGCAATACCCTTTTCACCCTGTTCTTCCGCCAAAATCTCAGCCAGTGCTTTGAGTGCCTCATCTCCCTCCATATGCCCGTAATGATCATTAATATATTTCAGACCATCCATATCCACGCTGATAACAAAGAACTCCTCTCCGCTATGGCGCAGCCTGTCATACCTTTTCTGCAGCACGCGCTCCATCTCCCTGCGGTTAGGAATACCTGTCAGTTCATCTTTTGCATACTGTCTTCGCATCTCATTCAAAGCTTCGTTTTTCTGATACATCTGCAATCTTGAAAGGGACATAGACACACCGCATACCCAGTTATGGAAATGATATTTCAACTCATCCGGTGAATCCGTCACAAGTACGATATAGCCAAAACAATCATTTCTCTCATGCAGGACAGAGATGTACAGAATCTCTCCCTCACTGCGATAGACAGCGGGCAGCAGATCTTTGCGCAGGAAGCGCTCTTCGCAGAGAATATCCTCTTTCATGGTCATCACGTTGCGCAGCACCATATGCTCCGTATACTGATTCATCATGGCAGCTTCTTCACCCTGCCTTTCCTGTTCATCACACAAACAGACATAAATACGCTCAAAACGGGAAGCACTGATATAAGCCCTGCCCACATTCATCAGTGACTTGAAAGAATTGGTATTCTCCATATCTACAAACATGGTGGTGGCATGATAAAGAGCATTTTGCAGTTCTTCCTTATGGTGAAATAACTTTTTGACTGACTCAGTATCAATGCTCTTTGTGCAGCCACAGGAGCCCCGGTACTTACCGATGACCTTCACACTGTCAATACCCTCATGGGCGTCACGGCCCTGCCACAGATTCTCCAGCATGAGAACCGCTCTCCTGCCCATATCCTGATGATCCACCCTGACGCTGGTCAGGGAAGGAATGGATACTCTGGCTTCCTCCACATCATCAAAACCGGACACGGACACCTGATCAGGCACCGCAATTCCCCTCATATAGAGCGCGTCACATATGGATATTGCCATGTAATCATTGGCACAGACAATCGCCTCGGGCATTGGTTCACCGTCCGCCATAAACCAATCCAGGGCCTCTTCCCCTTTTTTCTTCCAGTAATCTCCGTGAAAGATCATATGCTCTGTCACTGTCAGCCCGTTCTCTTCCATAGTATCCATGTAAGCTTGCAGCCGCTGCCGGGCATCACTCATATCTCGCTTACCTGACATAAAACAGATGCGTCGGAACCCGTGTACCCGGATAAAATGTCTCACCATCTCACAGATGGGCGCATAATTCTCTGCCAGAATACAGTGGAAACGGGAATCTTCCCTGCGCAGACAGATAACCGGACAGCCGACTTCCCGCAGTATAATATCTGTCAGTTCCTCATACATTTCTTCAACATTGAATGTATCCCCGGCCAATATAATACCATCATAGCTTCTCAGATCCGGAATATGTATAATACTTTTCTCTCCATAGCCATAGAAAACATTGGAGTTATACGCTCCAAAATTGTTGAAAACATGTAAACTATATCCCCTCTTGCGAACCTCTTCAATAATGCCGCCGACAACTTCCAGGGGATATTCTGCCGATACTCCTCCGATAAACAATGCTATCTTCTTCATAACTGCCTTCCTGTGCGTATCATGGACCTTACCTGCACGATCTAATTTATCCTGTCTTTTATCATACTCTATTTTTAAAGCATTGTCTATTCCGACAATTATTCATCTCATTATCACGCCTTGCCGCAAAGCTGCTTCTCTCAAAATTCTCAAACGCAAAAAAGGGGCTCCTGAGGAGCCCCTTGAGCGGCTGTGCGCCCTTTTAGTGCAATGTTTATCCTTTTACGGCACCGCCGGTCACGCCTTCCACATAATACTTCTGGAGGCACATAAACAGGATCGTGATCGGAATGGCAACCAGAACGCCGCCGGCACAGAACTCTGTGTAGTGGGCTGCCAGGCTGCTTGCACTTCCAATCATATTGTTCAAACCGACCGCAACGTTCATACCCTCACTGGTATTGTGCGCAATATAGCTTGCAAACATGAAATCTCCCCAGGGAGACATAAATGCAGTTAAGATGGTATAAATGATAATGGGCTTTGACATGGGAATGATAATGGAAAACAGCACCCGCGCCCTTGTGGCCCCATCCACTCTCGCAGCCTCGTCCAGAGACTTGGGAACCGTGTCGAAGAAGCCCTTTGATACATAATAACCCATACCTGAGCTTGCGGTGTATACAAGAATCAGTCCCCAGATGGCGCCTGTTCCGGTCAATCCCAAACTGCTCAATACCTTGTACAGAATGATCATGGACAGAAAGCCTGGGAACATGCCGATGACAAGCATAGCATTCATCAACAGCTTTCTTGATGCAAATCTGGTTCTCGATAAGGTATAGCTTACGCAGAGCACCATGATCGGCTGAATGATCGCCACCGCAATGGCAATGATCAGAGTGTTTAAATACCATTTCGGATATTTCACTACATCGGAGCCGGCAAAAAGCGCTGCGTAATTCTTCAGACTCCATTCCTTCGGGAACACATAGCCCACCTGCATGGTCGTCTCACCGCGGAATGACTCAAGCACGATCATAAAAAACGGAATCAGCCAAACAATGGAGATAATTGCCAGTATAACATAAGTAATGATATTACCGGTCATGGTCTTTCTCTTTAAGCTTTTTAATTTCTTGGAAGTTTTCTCACTCATTATTGGAAATCCTCCTCATTCTTATTTGACGGCAGTACATTGTATACAATCAGTGACAATACTGCAACAACAATAAAAATTAAGATACCTACTACTGAGGCAAGCTTGTAGTTACTGTCCGCACCGGTAGTAATCTTATACAGCCAGGTGATCAGCAAGTCAGTATCCGTGGCTGAGGTTCCGCCTACCGTCAGCTTCGGATCGGAGATTGCTCCTCCTGTCAGAAGGAAGATCACGTTAAAGTTGTTAATATTGCCGATAAAGCTGGTCAGCAGGTAAGGGCCCGTAATAAACAGCATATAGGGAAGCGTGATCTTCACAAACTGCTGAACGGCATTTGCCCCGTCGATCTTTGCGGATTCATACAGATCCTCCGGAATGTTCATGAGGATACCGGTAGCGATCAGCATCAGATACGGAATACCGATCCAGATATTGATTGCAATGACAAGAATTCTTGCCGAAGTTGCATTCCCCCAGAAGTCAAAGGGTGCATCAAGAATTCCCACCTGCTGAAGGAAACCACTGATCAGGCCGTTCTTGGCAAAAAGCTTCGACATATACATCAGAGAGATAAACTGGGGTACAGCGCTTGTCAGCACCAAAATTCCGCGCCATACCTTTTTAAATTTGATTCCCTTCTTATTGATCAGAAGCGCTACCACAATTCCAAGGAAGTAATTCGAAAAGGTGGCAAAAAATGCCCAGGTAAGTGTCCACCCCAAAATGTGCTTAAATGCGTAATTCAAATTGCTCTGCGTGGTATTAAACAATTCCCCAAAGTTTTTCCAACCCACCCATGTAAACAGATTGCTGAATCCGTCATGAGCGCCGTCATAATTTGTGAATGCAACAACGATCATAAACACGATGGGCAGCACCGTAAACAAAAGAATTCCGAGCAGCGGAACCGCAAGCAGCGTCTTATGGAATTTCGCATCTACCAGGTCATGAATATCCGCCTTAAAATTCTGCGGACGTTTTCCACTCTTAATGATCTCATCATTCTCACTGCTCTGCTTAATGTTCATTCTCCAGACGATCACCGCAGCAATACAGAACACCAGCGAAAGTCCGCCGAAGAGAAGAATCTTAAAGGAATCATCCCCGGCCACACGGACATAGGTATCCAATATCGGATCATACTGCTCGCCTGCAGCGATATCCCCCAGGGTGTCTAATTTACTCATCCACCCTGCGCCGATTGTTACGGTATACCAGATAAATACGATTTCAAACAACAAAAACGCTGCGCCCCGCACGATCTGGCCGCACGTGAAATTGCCGAATCCCATAATAAGGTAAGATATCTTGGTTCTCCACGACCCTTTGATCAGAGTCATAAATAAATCCCTGAGTTCTCTGCCGACTGCACATACGGCTGTCTTAACGCCACGTCCGATGGCCTTGCCGATTCCGACAAAAAAAGCCGGTATTGCCGCAAGGAACCGACGAATATTATACAAAATTCGCTGAAGGGTTCCCAGCTCCTGATATTCAATCCATGAGAGTTTTTCCATAATCATCTGCTCCATTTATTTTTTACAAAAAGCCACCCCGGTTTTTTATTGCCAGGGTGGCTTATGTTAATTTATACCGAAGCCACAGCGGTGTTATTACTTAGCAGTTACGGTAAGTGTAGCGGTTCCTGCGGCACTGTCATAGACCAGTGTCACAATATAGGTTCCGTCAGCCTCGATCACGATATTGTCTCCGCCGGGAGCGCCGTCTACGCCAAAGTTTACATCCCAGCTTGCGCCCTGACGAACCTTGAACTCATCGCCTGCCTTGAACTCCTGCTCTGCAGTCCATGTTCCTGCAGGGTCTTCCGTCATCGGCACATCGGTATCCCAGTTGTATCCGGAGAATGCGCCGATCAGGGAAAATGCGTTCTTCTCCTCCTCTGACATCTGGAACAGTGCCTGAACGGAAGTTGTGTATGCATCCAGACCTGCCTGAAGGTCGGCGTCTGTCTTAGCTTCACGTGCATTAGTGCCCAGCAGCTTGGCGATATCCCACCATGAACCGTGGATATTGCCCTGAGAAATGGAGTAAGGTCCTTGTGCGTTAAATGCCTGCAACGCTTCATCAGCCTTAACCGCCTCGCTTTCCACAGCGTTCTTGTTCGCAGGACCCCAGCCCTGTGACTCAAATCTTTCCAGTGAACACTCCTCATTGGTAAGGTAAAGAGCCAGCTGCTGAAGAACAGCGCCCTTGGTAGCGTCTGCCTGAGGCTTAACGCCCATCAGCTTACAGCCTGAGTAGGAACCCATATGATAGGTTTTCCCGTCAACCGTGAAAGAAGGCATCTCCGCAACACCGTAATTGTCGCCCAGCGCTTCCTTAGCAGCCGTTACGCCCCATGTGCCGCAGATAACTACTGCTGAAGGGGTTGCTGCCGCAAAGTCTGCGGTATTTGAAGAAGACATAAAGCTGCTGGACTTAACCAGCTTCTCCATACCCTTCATGGCGATGAGACCCTCGGGTGAGTTGAAGGTATCGTTTATGCTGGTGAAGGAACCGCTTGTATCGGTGGTCCAGTCTGATACACATCCTGTTGCAAAGAAGAAGGATGCCACATACCAGGCAGAGGTCTCACATTCCATTGAGAACATTCTTCCCGCCGCCTCGCAGTCAGCGATGATGTCTTCCAGGCTTCCCAGATGCTCTTCCTTCACAACGCTCTTGTCATAGAACATGAAATAGCCGTTGTCTGCGGTAAGAGGGTAGCAGTACAGTTCGTTTCCTACGGATGCTGCTTTAACTGCAACCTCTGTGTTTAATGATCTGACAGTCTCCGCCGTATTCGTTCCCAGCTTGTTCAAAGCGCCTGCTTCCACCAGACGTGTCAGCTGGTCCTGTGCGAAACAGAAAAGATCCGCACCGCTCTCAACATCCGTGATCATATTGGATGCAGAGTTTGACTCAGAGATACCTTCTACTGTCGCGTTGATCACAATACCGGGGTTTGCATCGCAGAATCTCTTGATCTGCTCCTTTGTCAGATCAGCAACTCCTTCTGCTTCGGACACCCAGACGGTAATGTCGTAGGTACCTGCCAGAGAGCTGTTGTCAGATGAGCCGCCCCCCCCATTTGTTCCGCTGTTGCCGCTGTCGTTGTTGCCGCAAGCCGCCAAACCCATGGTCATAGCTAAGCCTAAGGCAAGCAATTTTACTAATTTCTTCTTCATTTTTTTCTCCTCTTCCTTATTATTATATTAAAAGAATTCCTGCGAATCCTTTAATACCGATATTTTATTGCTCCAGCACAACACTCGTTCTTGCGCCGATCTTTAAAGTTGTGCCTTTCAGGCTTGTTTCGCTGCCGGTTCCCACAAAATCCGTAACTTTCGTGTACTCTCCGGTCACCCCTGTCAGGGATGAAAGATCAATCTCAATTTCTTCCGCGGAAACATTATGCAAAAGTAATATCTTCGAATCTCCGTAGGTTATTTCAAATCCACCCAGCTCGCTGAATTTGGAGCTGACTGCCTCATAATCTCCCCGGGCGATCTCCGGATGCCGGTTACGGACTGCAATAACCTTTGCATAATAACGACATAAACTATTCTCGTCACTCAACTGCTCTTCCACGGTTCCGTTCAGCTGTTTGTCTTCCGGGAAATCGCTTCCGATGGGATTTTTTACGGTGTCGCCGTCTCCCCACAGCATGGCAAGACGCCGATTGGCATCCGTATTTGCGCCTCCCCTGGTTCCCTTCATCCCTATCTCCTCGCCGTAATAAATAAAGGGGGAACCACTGCACAAAATCAGCAGATTTGCAGCCATCTGGGCATTGCCGGTGCTTAAATTCAGAAAGCCCGCAGCTCTGTCCGTATCATGGTTTGCCAGGAAATTACACATCATGCCGTACTCGCTGTTCTCGGCAAGAACCTTGTCCTGGTAACTCGTTATATATCCGGTATAAGAATTAATCTGGCTGTTTCTGACCGCTTTGGTCAATACGCCTTCTCCCTGACCGACCTGGAAATTAAAACAATTCAGGCTGCCCACATATTCCAGGGTCTCCTGGTCAGATGACCAGCACTCGCCTACACAATAGATATCCTCTTTATATGCCCGAAGTTCCTTCATGTACCAGTCCCAAAACTCAGAGGACTTCTCGGTATCATTAAAATAAATATATTTGATCGCATCAAACCGGAATCCGTCCACTCCCATGTCAATATAGTATTTTGCGATATTAAGGACTTCCTGTTTGACCTGTTCGTTATCGTAATTTAACTCCGGCATATCCCCGCTGAAATTACATTCATAATATTCGTCGGTACAGCCCGGTATCTGACGGTAAGTTCTTCCGCTGACCTGGGTCTCCTTAGTCACATATGTGTAATAGTCATAATAAGGGCTTGCGGTGTCTCCGTTCTTATGCGCATCCGCAAAACTTTTAAACCATGGATTCGAGGAAGATGTATGGTTCAGGACCAAATCCAGAATCACCTTGACATTCCTCTCATGACACACCTCAAGGAGTTCTGCCAAATCCTCCTGCGTACCGAAGGCACTGTCAATTTTGTAATAATCAATGACATCATATTTGTGATAGGACGGGGAGGAAAAGATTGGCGTCAGCCAGATTCCCTGAATTCCAAGGCTCTCCCCGGAATTAATATTCCCATCATTCAAATAATCCATTCGATTTATGATTCCTCTTAAATCCCCGATACCATCACCATCGGAATCGGAAAAAGAACCCGTAAATATCTCATAGAACACGCGGTAGTTATCATCAATCGTATCTACCTGCGCCGGCAGATTTTTCCCTGCACCTTCCGGTGACTTTCCTCCGCAGCCGGCCAGCCCTGCCATCATTCCTGCCGCAAGGAGCCAGCACATAGTCCGCATACCTGAATTATAT
>CAMWJV010000019.1 GCA_947174665.1 uncultured Lachnospiraceae bacterium | reverse complement strand
CCACCGTGCAGGAGGAGCAGAAGCCTGAAGAGACCCCGGCGGCACCTGCAGCATCGGCGGAGAGTGCAGCCACCGTGCAGGAGGAGCAGAAGCCTGAAGAGACCCCGGCGGCACCTGCAGCATCACCGGCGGAGAGCGCTGCTCCCGTGCAGGAGGCGCAGAAGCCTGAAGAGAAGAAAGCCGGGAATAAGGGTCCGATCATTGTCCTTGTGGTTATCCTGCTTCTGGTGATCGGAGCCGGAGCAGGTGCGGCAATCTACTTTACCAGCGCCGGCTATAACATAAATAAGAACCTGAAACAGGCGCAGCAGTGTTTTGAGGAGCAGGAATATGAGGATGCGCTGGACTATTATGATAAGGCTCTGGATTTGGATGATACCCTGGTGGATGCTTACCTGAAGTCCGCAGACATATATGTGCTGCAGAATGAGTATGAAAGCGCCATAGACCTGCTGGCAAAGGGACGGAAGAGAACAGGGGAACTTGAAGAGGCGGAAACTCTTTTGCGTGACAAGCTTGCGGAGGTATATCAGGCGGCAGCCGACTATTATGCAGGGCAGGGAGATTACAACCAGGCTTATGCGCTGCTGAAGGAAGGTATTGAGGAGTTAGGGGGATCGGTTCAGGAAGCCGGTCAGGACGAACTCTATCTGATGGCGGAGCTGACGGCCAAGCTGGAAAAACTTTATCTGTCGGAGGCTGAAAAATATCTGGCAGATGGCAATTATAATATGGCACGGGATGTTCTGAAGACGGGAGCGTCGGCAGCGGGGAGTCACACTCTGTTTGAAAAGCTTGTAGAAACCTACAGCCGTGAGGCAGAGCAGTATTTGGAACAAAAATCATATTATGATGCTCTGTGGGCTCTGAATGACGGTGCTCTTGCCACGGGAGATGAATCCTTGACTGCAAAGAAGACAGAGGTTTATGCCCGGTGGGCGGATGATTATCTGTCACAGGAAAATTATCAGGATGCTTTGTGGGTGCTCAATGATGGCCTGGAGGCCACAGGTGACGTTTCCCTGGAAGAGCGGAAGGTTGTTGTTTATACACAGTGGGTGGAGAGTTATAAGGAGGCCGGAGATTATGCGGGAGCTTTTGAATTGCTGAACGAAGGCATTGAGGCAACCGGGGATGCTTCCCTGACAGAGCAGAAAACGCATCTGCAGGAGCATCTGGAACTGGTAAAGGCTACCGCTTACAGCGGGTCACGGGTTGTGCTGGAGCAGGAATTTGATGAGGCCGGGAATATGATCAAATCATTTTCCTATTCCTACGGAAACATGAGTGATGGGGAAGAGATGGAATATGATGTATCGGGAAAGCCTGTGACCAGGAAGGTGTACAGCGAGGGTGTGTTATCATACATAATAACATATGATGAAAAGGAAAATCCAATAGATCAGACATGGTATGATCGATACGGTGAGGTAACTAACTATGAGACTGCGGCGGCCGAGTATGATGAAACAGGAAAAGTGACATGGATTATCTGGTCGGGAGAGGCGAATAACAAAACCGAACAGATGGAATACCTTTATGACGGAGCCGGGAATCTTACAGGAATCAGACGGTATGGGAATGACGGCACCCTGCTGACGGAAACCGGGTACACGGGCGAGGCGCTTACAAAAATCATTACATATAATTCTGACGGCAGTATAGAAAGTCAGACGGAATATACCTATTTGACATTAGACACAGGTACGGTATTATATCCGGTCAGCATGATAACTTATGACGGCGAAGGAAATGTTGACTTCTGGTTAAAGCATGAGTACGAACTTGATGCCATGGGAAATGCCGTAGTTGATACATGTTATTATGGATATAGCTATAATTATGACGAGACTCTGAGCAACGGATATTACAATTATCAGTGGACTTATACAAACGAATATCGCTACACGGGGGAATAAATTATAGCTTATGAAAAAAGGGGAAGGATGATGGAGATTCCATCGTCCTTCCCCTTGAATTCAATGGATGAAAATTTATAATCGGTTTGCTTCATCCCTGATATTCGCAGAAGCCCTGCTCCATGTGGAGGGTGTCCAGAAGTACTCTTCCGCCGGGAGTCCTGCGGAAAATCTGAACAGTTCCCACGGCAGATCCGCCGGCCATCAGAGGACGGCGCGACAACAGCCCGTCAGGGTTTTCGTATTTCATCTGCAGCATTTGTTTTTTAGTACAACTGCCGGAAATTTTTATGACTGCCGTTTTATTTTTTGCGATAACATGCCAGATATAACGCTTGTTGGTCTCCTTTGTCTCCCATTTGCAGCGGGACAGGAGGAAAGGACGAAAGCCGAAGCAAAAATCTTCTCCGGTATAAGTCAGCTGAAGCAAAAGCTTGCGCCGCAGGGGAAGGAAAAGAAACCTGGGGCAGCAGCCGTTGACAGCCAGACAGGAGTGGCGCAATTCCCTGCCGGTACGTTCACTGATGAGTCTGCCGCAGGCATATTGCAGCCAGGGGCGGTTGAAACTTCTGCCCCAATGTTTGTCCGAATATCCGAAGCTTGTATCGGGGCTGACATCATAGACCATGCCGTCCAGGGTGACAGTGCCTCTGAAAAAGCTCTTGATTCCCTCACCATGCCAATAGCTTTCCAGGGCATTCAAGACCTGAAACAGGGGACTAGCCAAAAGTCCTGTGTGGCAGGCGACGGCCTTGTAGACTTCCAAGTCCCATTCCATGACACCGGCATCACTCATAAAAGAGCGGTGACGAGCCTCTTCATCTGTTACATCCACATATCCCCGTATTCGCTCTTCACTGTAAAAGCAGTCTTCTACCTGCATCACCAGGGGACCGGTAGTGGCCTTTAGGGACGAGATGGGAAAAAATGAGTGAAGCTGTTTGCCGCCTTCGCCCTCTTTGTCGGGGAAAGCGCCCGCTTTTACGCAGACATAGGAGGGCTTCATGCCCCGCTTTTTATAGTAAGGGTGCTGGCCGAGAATGGGCTGTTCGCCGCCTAAGCCGGGATTTATCACCAGAAATTCCACAAAAAAAGTGCGAGTTTCACCTGTGTCCGCACATGTTCCGGAGAAGGAATGAAACCAGCGCATGTAGCCTCGTTTGGCCAGGGGGCCCCGCAGCAGATATGCGTTTCTTCTCAAATCAGACAAATTCATCAGGTGTTTTCTCCCACATTTCGTAGCAACTTACATTATTATACTACAATATATAGTAAATGACAATAGTGTCGGCGAAAATGATGCAAATATTATGCCTGTGAGAGCTATAATACAAAACAAAAGTTGAAGCTTAATGGATTATGCTTGCTTGCACGCGAGAGGGGGAAGGCGTAAATGATGATAAAACGAAGTAGGATGATGGTGTGTGGACTTGCCCTGATGCTTTTGCTTGGCGGCTGTGGCAATGTGTATGCCGGTGCCGGAACCGGCCCGCGGCAGAACGGGCAGAGAGACCGTTCGGAGAGCAGCCGGAAGGAAAGTGAGGAGTCAGAGAGCAGAGAGTCAGAGAGCAGAGAGTCAGAGAACAGAGACACTGAGGACAAAAACAGGGAAAGAGAAGAGACCGTGAGCAGCCGGAAGGAAAGTACGGAAGAGAGTGCCGGGGAGAAAAGTAAAGAGCCGGAAAAAGCGAGACAGGTCAGTTTTGGCAGTGTCCCTTATTTCAAGGACGACTCCGGCAGTAACACCCAGTTTGCGGATGGCTGGATTTACGGCTACTGGAGCAGGCAGCTGTGCCGGGTGAATGCGGAGACGCTGAAATCGGAGGTGCTGTTTGAGACGGATTCTCCTCAGGCAGGATTTTTCAGCATATATGATGGGATGATATATTTCATGGAACAGAAGGGGATCAGCTATCCTGAGGGGCGCAGGGCAAATCTCCGAAGGATGAACTGTGACGGTTCCGGTCAGGAACTGATTGCGGAAGATTTTGATATGCCGGAAGGCATAGTGAACGGTATTGAAATTTATGATGATATTCTGTATATTCTCGCACGTTCTGCGGAGGACAATCGGTATTTTCGTCTGAAGAAGGACGGCAGTGCAGAGCAAATCTCCGAGGAGGAGACTTTGTTCGGAATGGTGCCTGAGGGCTGGCAGGATGCCGGGTTAATTTATCGGTACGATGGATTGAGAAATCTTGTTTACTGTGTTAGAAACTTCGGCTACGCTTTTCTCTGTGACGAATCCGATCATTTGTACCGAAGCATCCTGGAAACGGGGGAGACTGAACGGATAGTGCTGCAGAATGCAGGTTTTGCAAGAAATTTTGTACTGACCAATGAGGCACTGGTCTACAGGGACAGCGGCGGCTGCCTTTGGTATTCCGTAAATCTGGATGATCTGCAGGAGATTACGGAGATCGGCGAAATGAATTGTTATGATATTGCATTCTGGGATGATAAGGGAATCTACACTATTGATCGAACCTACGGTGGGAACAGCTTCAGTATTGAACGCCTGAACTGGAACGGAGAGAAGGAAACTCTTAATTATTGGGTGTCGAATCCCAGACTGAAAAATTCTGTCTATGGGGACTACCTGACGGTTCTGTATTCGGACGGTACTTATCTGTATTATGATGGTCTTTCGAATGGGGATGGCGTTATATACCGATTCGCATTTGGGGAGGATGACGAGGATGCGGAACAGGTCTTTGTCTACTATGAGAATCCGGTGATGGAGATCAGCACCCGTGAGACCTTTTCCACTACCTTTACTGTAGAGGAAACAGGAGACAAGGGAGAGTTTTCCATGACAAGGGTATACCTGACGGAGGACACGGAGGCGGCGGCCAGGATCAATGCTTTTCTGGAGGAGATATACAGGTCCGAGGAGGAATATATCGACGAGCTGATGGATGATGTGCGGGAGGCGGCTTTGTCTGATTGGGATTACGGCTGGGATATGACGCTGGTTGAGGATACTTTGAGCGCTTCCATCAGCTATCTGGATGAAAATTATATCGGCATCCGTTTTGTCTGGTATGAGTATTGGAGCGGCGCGGCTCACGGGCAGCACGGAATTGTGGAATATGTGTTCAGCCGTTTGTCGGGGGAACAAATTCTGCTGACAGATATAGTAGAGAATTCCGAGGAGGAAATCTGCGCTATTATTGCCCCGTATGTGGAGGCGGAAGCGGAGTGGGGCACTGACAAAGAGGGCTGGGAGCGGATCATTCTGGATGAAGGACGGTTTTATCTGACCGCTGAGGGCATCGGTATCCATTTTGACACCTACGAGCTGAGCAGTTATGCCTCCGGCGGACTGGATGTGGTGGTTCCCTATGAGCTGTTTGACATGCGGAATCCCGCTGAGGTGGGGCTCACAAGTTTTTAAATTCCTACCCAAGGTACACAGAATATGGTATAATAACCTTATTCGAGGCAGATGACGGCCGAATGGCCGTACATACCGTGATTGCGAAGCCAGGGGCTTTGCGGGTCTCTGTCCGAAACCCGAGAAGCCGCATTAAGCGTGGGTTTGCCGGGTGATTAAGATAAGTGCGGGAGGCAGGAATATGAAACGGGAAAATTTCAGCAGTCCTTTGGACTTAAAACAGGTACAGATAACGGACGAGTTCTGGGGCAGGGAGCAGGAACTGGTGCGGACGGAAGTGATTCCTTATCAGTGGGAGGCGCTGAATGACCGTGTTCCGGGTGCGGCCCCCAGTTACTGCATGCGCAACTTTAAGGTGGCAGGGAGACTGATGCGGGAAAAGAGAGAGCAGGGGGCCGGCTATGTGGCTCCGGCCTACACCTTCCGGGGCTTCGAGGCGCTGCCGGAGGATCCGAAAAATCCCGACCCTGACAAATTTTACGGATTTGTATTTCAGGACAGCGATTTTGCAAAGTGGATCGAGGCGGTGGGCTATTCGCTGATCAATCATCCTGATCCTGATCTGGAAAAAACTGCGGATGAGGCCATTGAAATTGTATGCGCAGCACAGGCCGAGAACGGCTATTTGGATACATATTATATTATCAACGGCATGGATCGTATTTTTACAAATCTCCGGGACCATCATGAACTGTATTGCCTGGGGCACCTGGTTGAGGGCGCGGTGGCATACTGGCAGGCGACGGGCAAAGATAAACTGCTGAAGGCGGCGGAGCGGTATGCGGATTTCGTGTTTTCATGGTTCGGCTATGAAGAGGGGAAATGTAAGGGCTATCCCGGACATGAGATTGCGGAGATGGCGCTGGCAAGGCTCTATGAGGTTACAGGAGAGAAGAAGTATTTGGAACTTGGGAAATTTTTCCTGGACATGAGAGGCACAAAGCCCTATTACTTTGACCTTGAGGAGAAGGAGCGGGCAGAGCATGAGGGCAGAAGCTACAGAATGCCTGATCCTGCAGAGACCCGCCACTGGTATCATCAGGCCTACGCACCTGTGAGGGAGCAGTCCGAGGCCACGGGGCATGCGGTTCGAGCTGTTTATCTTTACAGCGGGATGGCGGACGTGGCAAGGCTCACACAGGACGAGGCCATGTTTGCCGCCTGTGAGCGGCTCTGGGACAATATTACGAAAGAGAAGCTGTACATTACCGGGGGAATCGGGGCCACTCACCTGGGAGAGGCGTTTTCCTTTGGTTACGACCTTCCTAACGATACGGCTTACTCCGAGACCTGCGCGGCTATCGGACTTGCCTTTTTTGCAAGGAGAATGCTGGAAATCCGGGCGGATAACCGCTATGGTGACGTGATGGAGCAGGCGCTCTACAACACAGTGCTGGCGGGCATGGCATTGGATGGAAAGAGCTTCTTTTATGTGAATCCTTTGGAGGTGATGCCGGAGGCATGTAAGCGGGACGAGCGGAAGCATCATGTAAAAGCAGTCCGGCAGAAGTGGTTCGGCTGTGCCTGCTGTCCTCCCAATATTGCCAGGATCGTCAGTTCCTTTGGGGCTTATGTGTACACAAAGAGCGAGAGTACGCTGTACACTCATCTGTATGCGGGCAGCAGGGTCAGCTGTACATTAATCGGGACAGAGCTGGATATGAAGCTGGAGAGCGGCTTCCCCTGGAATGGAGATGTGAAGGCAGTCCTGCATACGGAAAGTGCGGTGAAAGGAACTCTGGCGTTCCGCATACCCGGCTGGTGCAGGAAAGCTGAGGCTGAGGTTCGCAGAAACGGTATGACTCTTTCGGGTTGCGGAGTGGAAAAGGGTGTTTTGCGGGATACGGCGCAGCAGTTTATGCCGGAGCAGGGAGTGGCGGTCCGACTGGATCGTGGATATCTGTATCTGACCGGAGATTGGCGGGACGGCGATGAGATATATCTGCATTTCCCTATGGAGGTACGCTGCATGACAGCGAATACAAAAGTTCGGGAAAATGTGGGAAAGGTTGCCTTTACCAGAGGACCTGTATGTTACTGCATGGAAGAAATTGACAATGGCAGGAACCTGCATATGCTGAAGGCGGATATGGAGAAAATCTACGGAGCAGGGCCGGAGAACGCGCAAGGCATGAAAGAAGGTGCGCCGGAAAGCGGTCTGCCCGGAGTTGAGGTAGAGACATCTCATGAGCTTGGGCATGAGATGCGGATTTTGAAGGTGCCGGGGAAAAGACAGGCGAACAGCGCTGACGGGGAAGAACTGTACAGGGAGTACATTCCCGGAGCGGAGGGCACTTCCCAGAAATCCACCTCTCAGGGACATGTTTCAGCTGCAGGTACAGAGCCAGGAGCGGAGGGCACTTCATCCGCAGAGGAGCCGGTGACAATGACCTTTGTGCCCTACTATGCATGGAATAACCGCGGCGAGGGCGAGATGACGGTGTGGGTCAGGGCCTGAAAGCAGCTTTTTTCAGCGTATGCCGCGCTGTCTCGTGATCTCATACATTAGTATGGATGCGGCGCAGCTTACGTTAAAGGAAGAAGCGTAGGACTTTTCCGACATGGGAATAGTACAAAGCAGATCACAGTATTCCTTAAATGCTTTGTTTAGACCCATAGTCTCATTTCCCATCATAAGCATCAGAGGAACAGTCAGGTCGGCGGAGTAAATCGGATTTTCACGGTGGGCGGTGGTGCCCACTGTGATAAATCCGGGATATAGCTGTTTTAACCGGTCTACATACGCAAACAGAGCATTATTGTCCGCGATTCTGATTACCGGCATGTTGAAGAAGGAGCCCATGGCGGAAACCACCACGTCCGGATCGTATAGATCTACGGCATGTCCCGTGATGATGAGGAGGTCGGCACCCAGGGCGTCGCAGGAACGGATCATTGTACCGAGATTTCCTTTGTTGGAGGGCCTGTCGAACAGGACGATAAAGGGATTGTCCGATAAGGGGACAGATTCCAGGCTGTCCTCCCGCATCTCGATGACGGCCATCAGCTCGGAGGTATCCTCTTTGCCGCTGAGTTCGCGCATAAGTTCGGCTGTCAGGCAGTAGTTCATGTCCGTGGATACATTTCTGATCATATCCCTCGCCCAGTCGGACAGATTATTCTTATCATAGAGGAAGGACTTAATCTTCCAGTTGTTCTTTACAGCCTCGTTCAGGCTGCGGACTCCCTCCACGAGAAATTCATTGTAGCGATACCGCTTGTTGCGGTTTGTTTTGAGTACTTCAAATCTCTGAAAAATATTATTTTTGTTGGATACTTTTGTCTCTGCCATCGAGTTCTCCCATGTGATTGTGGTGAATATATATTTACAACTATTCAGAGCCCATTCGCAAAATCGCCTCTATGAGGCTTTACTTTTGCTCATGTATGGCTCTGAATAGTTATGTCCATTTTATCACAGGTCAGGGATGAGCGCATCTGTTTTTGCAAATCAGCATTTCAACTACCCGTCCGTCATCATATGTAGTATAATGGGTGCATGGGTATGAAACTATTAATCAGTGCCTCCATAGAAAAGTGGGAATCAAAAGGAGTAAGAGATGGCAATTCAGGTTTTATCAATCGGAAACAGTTTCAGTCAGGACGCGCAGAGGTATCTCCATGATCTGGCAAAAGGTGAAGGTGTGGATTTACAAACGGTAAATCTGTATATAGGCGGTTGCTCTCTGCAGAGGCACTTTCTTAATCTGAAAGGAGATAAGAGAGAATACACTCTGGAGGTGAACGGAAATACGGCGGATGGGTTTATGACAAGTATTCGGGAAGCGCTGACTGCCAGGTGCTGGGATGTGGTGACTCTGCAGCAGGCAAGCCATGAATCTTATCATGAAGAGACATATCAGCCGTATTTAGTTGTGTTGGCTAAGTATGTCAGAGAGATTTGTCCCAAAGCGAAGCTCTTGCTGCAGCAGACCTGGGGGTATGAGAGTGGCAGCAATCGCATCAGACAGCACGGCTTTGAGACATATGAGGAAATGTTTGCACAGATCAGCAGTTGTTACGATAAGGCGGTCAGGGAAATCGGGGCGGATGGTCTGATTCCAAGCGGACTGGCTTTCCGGTACGCGCTGGAGAAAGGAATTGACAAAATACACAGGGATACTTTTCACGCAAGCTTTGGTGTAGGACGCTTTTTGCTTGCTCTGGTCTGGTATGGCTGTATCACGCAGCAGGAAATTGACCATGTGCAGTTTATGCAATTTGATGAGAAAGTTAACAGCAGGGAATACCAGATTGCGATAGAAGCCGCGAAGGAAGCAATAAATGAAAAAGGTTTAAAGAGATGAATATCAGAGAAGACGCAGAACGGATCATTCGGGAATCCATAAAACAGGTCATGCCGGACGAGGCGGTTGCCCGGGCACTGCGGGGCAGGAGTTTTGGGCCGGGAAAGATTTTTGTGGTAGCAGCAGGCAAGGCCGCATGGCGGATGGCACAGACGGCAGCCCGTATATTGGGCGACAAGATCAGCAGCGGCGTGGTGGTGACAAAGTATGGACATGGGGAGGCGGAAATTCCCGGGATGATCTGCTATGAAGGGGGCCATCCGGTGCCGGATGAAAATTCATTTCGGGGCACCCGGGCGACATTGGATATGGTAAGCGGTTTAAAACCGGAAGATACCGTGCTGTTTCTATTGTCCGGCGGCGGTTCCGCGCTGTTCGAAAAGCCCCTGATTCCGGGTGATGAGCTTTCCGATATTACGGAACAGCTTCTGGCCTGCGGTGCGGATATTGTGGAGATAAATACAATCCGCAAGCGTCTTTCCGCAGTGAAGGGAGGCAGATTCGCAAAATTGTGTGAACCGGCACGAATATTAAGCGTTGTGCTCAGTGATGTTCTGGGAAATCCGCTTGATATGATCGCATCCGGCCCGGCCTGTCCGGACAGTACCACATGTGATGACGCCATGGCTGTTATCAATAAATACCGGCTGAGACTGAGTGAGAGAGCAATGGAATGTATGCGCAGGGAGACACCGAAGGAGCTTGCCAATGTGGAGACAGTGATTGCCGGCAGTGTATCTGATCTCTGCCTGGCAGCGGCAGAGGAATGCAGGAAGCTTAACTATGAGACGATACTGCTGACGGACCGGTTGTGCTGCGAGGCAAAGGAGGCGGGTTCATTTCTGGCCTCCATAGCAAGGAGTCATGAGAACACGGACAGGAGTCTGGCATTTATCGCCGGAGGCGAGACGGTGGTTCACCTGACCGGCGGGGGAAAAGGAGGCCGTAACCAGGAATTGGCTCTGAGCGCAGCCCGGGGAATTGCAGGATTAAAGGATACTGCGGTTTTCAGCGTGGGAAGCGACGGGACGGACGGACCGACGGATGCAGCCGGGGGTTACTGCGACGGTGAGACCAATGCGGTTCTGGCGGCCCAGGGAGTGGACATCTGTGAAGCGCTTAGGCAAAATGATGCGTATACTGTTCTGTCCAGGTGCAACGGGCTGATCATGACAGGCCCTACCGGCACCAATGTAAATGATGTGGCGGTGGTGCTGATAAAAAGATAAGCAGAAAATGGGCGGGAAAATAATTTGCGGTCTATAGTAAAAAAGCGGGCAAGCCCGCTTTTTTACTTAATATCCGTATACTCTTTATCCCCGTTTGCCGCCAGAAGCTTTTTCAGGCTGTCGATGGCAGAGGAGAAACGTTCATAAATCTCAAGGGCCCGGTGGAAATGACGAAGAGCTTCTTCTTTGTCGCCGTTATCCTTGGCATTCCAGGAATCGCATGCGCAGCGGTGCAGTTCCTCATGGCAGCTGACTGCCTGTTTAAACTCACGGCTGTCGGTGATGCGCCGGTCGGTCTGAGAAGTTGCCCATTTGCCGAACTTACATCCCTTTGGATTGTTAAGCTGGCTTATCTTCAGTGTTTCAAATCCGGCCAGATTGTTATACAGCCGCCAGGTAAAAATCAGGTGGTCAACGGCATAAACGGTGAGCCAGTCCTGAGGGAAAAGCCTGGAGGTGCCCTTTGCAACTTCGGTTCTGATAGTGTCGATGCTTCGTGAAATGCGGTAGAGGTGTACGCCGGTATCCAGACACTCTTTGGAAAGAGTCTCATAATTGGCATCGAGGGCTTCAACCGCTTTTACAAAGGAATGAGTCAGTCCTGACTGGGTGCGGATTTCCTCGTTGATAAGATCAATTTTCTCTGCAATAAAAGAAATTTTCTCTCCCATGGCGTCCACGCTCTCAACAGAGTGGTGAATTTCCTCGTTGCCGCTCTGCAGACAGGCGGTGGCGGACTGCACGGAATTTACCAGAGTCTCAATGCCTGACATCAGTTCGCCAACATATCGGATAATGTCATCGGCGGAAGTGGAGGTATTTGAGGCAAGATCCTGCATCTGGCTTGCCACCACGGAAAAGCCTTTTCCGGCCTGCCCGGCGCGGGCGGCCTCAATGGATGCGTTCAGCGCCAGCAGGCTGCTCTTGCTTGCGAGCTTCTTCACCACATCTACGATATCGTTGATCTGAAGAGCCTTTTCCTTAAAATCAGATATCTGCTCGTTGATCTGTTCGATTTGTACGGCAGAGTCATCTATCACGCGAATGCTGTCGCCCAGCTGTTGTATACAGGTGTTGGTGGTATCTGTGAGGTCCTTTGAACTGTCGCGGATGCTGGAGGCGGACTCCTGAATGTTCATGATGGAGTCTCCCAGCTCACGGCTGGAGTTGTTCATTTCCTCGATGGCAAGGGACTGGCTGGATACCTGCTCCAGCATAACCTTGACGCAGGAACTGTTTCCGATTACTGTCATGGAATCGTTGAGCTTCATGGCAGATTTATTGTTGGCGTTTAAAATATACAGCATAAGCTGCTTCCATTTCCGTTCCAGCTCCGCATCCTGAAAAGGGACAGGTGTGGACAGGGAACAGTCGCCCTCCATGATCTTGTCCATGCAGGCGAGAAGGGCAGCCTTGTCAACATTTAGCTGTTGCTGTGATATTTTTTTCTTCATATGTAACCCTCTTTTCTGGTCTGTTGCTCCGCAACCGTGAGTCATCTAAACCCGCAAGCCCGCGCTTTTGCGATTATTATATCATATTTACATATAAAAAGCATCTATTTTCCTATTTATTTTCTTCCGGCAAGCTTGTATAATAAAGCAGCATAGGAGGAAGGTTCAATGAAAAACATTAAAAGATTTATAACTGTATTATTGTGTGCGGCGTTGCTGACGGGAACTTTTACTGCCTGCGGCGGTCAGAACAAAGACAGTCAGGCCACGGATGACCAGGTCACGGATGACCTTGGCGGACAGACTCCGGAACCGGAGAACGGATCCGACAGGAACGGAGGAGAGGAAGCACAGGGAAGTTCTGGCGATGCCGGAGGCCAGACGGATTCATCCCAGGAGGAAACGGCACTTCAGATTCCGGAAGTGAGCATCGAGCCCTCTGAGGTGCCGGATACGGAGGCGTTCCGGTTTGTGCGGGATATGAAGATCGGCTGGAATCTGGGCAATACCTTTGACGCCATAAATGACAGCGGGCAGGGCAACGAGATGGATCTTGAGACTGCCTGGTGCGGTGTTATGACCACAAAAGATATGATTGATGATCTCAAAGAGGCAGGATTTAACAGTGTGCGCGTGCCGGTGAGCTGGCACAACCATGTGGATGAGGATTACCGGATTTCCGAAGCCTGGCTGGACCGGGTGCAGGAGGTGGTGGATTATGTCTATGACAATGGGATGTATGTCATTCTGAATATTCACCATGACAACAGCGAGAGCTTTATGTATCCTGACAGCGCCCATCTGGAGCAGTCCGTAAAGTATGTTACCACCATATGGGAGCAGCTCTGCCAGCGCTTTGGAGACTATGATGAGCACCTGATCTTTGAGTGCATGAACGAACCCAGGCTGGTGGGTTCCCAGTATGAGTGGTGGATTAACGCCGGTGCGGAGGAATGTAAGGATGCAATCTCCTGCATCAATGAAATCAACCAGGAATTTGTAAATACTGTTCGTGTCGGCGGCGGCAGCAATCTGAACCGCTATCTGATGATACCGGGTTATGACGCTTCCCCGGATGGGGCTTTGAACGATGGCTTTATGCTGCCCACGGATGCAGAGGGCGTAGAGAACAGGCTGATTGTCTCCGTACATGCATATACCCCCTACAACTTTGCTCTGCAGGCTGACGGGGAGAGCGGCAGCAAATCGGAGTTCGACTCAGACAGTGCAGGCTCCGTGTCGGACATAAAAAGCTTTATGGACAGACTTTACAAGAAGTTTATCAGCAACGGCATTCCTGTCGTCATCGGAGAGTTTGGTGCCAGAGACAAGGGGCAGAATACACAGGCCCGCATTGATTATGCCACCTATTATATCGCGGCGGCAAGGGCCAGAGGCATGAGCTGTTTTTGGTGGGACAACAATGCGTTTACCGGAACCGGTGAAAACTTTGGGCTGTATTACAGGCGGAGCGGACGGTTCCTATATCCTGATATTGTCACAGGCCTGATGAAGTACGCGGACTAAACTGTAGAAGCCGCTGCAAAATAAAACATGGAAACTGCAATTTTATACATTTACACCCTGCCCTGACAGGGCTAGAATGAGGGACAAAACACAAAAGCCGATGGGGAGGACGGATGTCGATTCCTGCCCTTTCGGCTTTAGGGAGACGGGCACAGATGGGAGAAAATGTTAAAAAGACACGGAAATCAAAAATGGGATGGCTCTGGGAAAACATGAAGGGGTACAGAGTCCTGTACATTGCCGCGATTCTGGGAGTGGTGGTATACAGCGTGATGCAGCTGATAGTTCCCTTTGTCACGCAGAATCTGATCGATCTGTTCCTGACGGGAGAAGACGCGGCTGCGAATCTGGTGAATAAGCGCACGCTTTTTTATCAGATGATCATCGCTATGGTGGCGCTGACATTTTTAAGGACGCTGATCGTTTATCTGACCTGCATGAGCGTGGAACATGTGTCTCAGAAGGCGCTTTATCGCATCAGAACCTATCTTTTTGAAAAGATAGAGCACCAGGATATGAAGTTTTACAGCACTTTTCGGACAGGCGATCTGATGACAAGGCTGACAGGAGACCTGGATGCGGTGCGTCATATGATTGCCTGGGTTATCCGCACCATCGCGGAGTCTCTTGCGCTGGTATGTGCCACAGCGGTTTATTTCCTTTACATGGACTGGCGGCTGGCGCTCTGTCTGCTGGCTATTTCGCCCTTTATTTTCATGATCATCGTCCTGTTCAAGAACAAGGTGGCACCCAGGCATAAGGCGCTGCGGGAGAAGCTTGCCCAGATGAATACGGCGGCCCAGGAAAATATTTCAGGAAACCGTGTGGTAAAGGCTTTTGCAAGGGAAGAATACGAGATGGAACAGTTTGACCGCTGCAACACGGAGTATTCACAGACCAACAAGAGAACGGCGATGACCTGGCTGACCTATTATCCTTATGTAGAGTCCTTTGCAAACCTGATGCCTGTGGTGCTGCTGGCGGTAGGCGGCGTCTTTATCATCAATGATCAGATTACCATGGGCGAGTACGTGGCGTTTTCCGGCCTGATATGGGCCATCGCAAACCCCATGCGCCAGCTGGGCAATATCATGAACGAGTTCCAGCGATTTTCGGCAGCGGCGGATAAGGTCATGGAAGTTTATTATTCCGAACCGGAGATTGTGGATAAACCGGATGCTGTTGACAGAAAGGAGCGCTTTGAGGGCAGGGTGGAATTCAAAAACGTCAGCTTTCAGTATGCTGACGGCAATCTGCCCGTGCTCCACAACGTATCTTTTGATATTCAGCCCGGCGAGACGGTGGCGATCATGGGGGAGACAGGCTGCGGTAAGACTTCTCTGATTCAGTTGATTCCCCGGTTTTATGAGCCGACGGAGGGCGAGGTGCTGGTGGACGGCATTAATGTGCAGGATATGAAGCTGACACAGCTGAGAAAAAATATCGGTCTTGCCACTCAGGATGTGCTGTTGTACTCCGACACCATCGACGGCAACATTGCCTACGGCGACACACACATCAAACAGGAAGAGGTGGTAAAGTTTGCCAGGTATTCGGCGGCATCGGACTTCATTGCAAAGATGCCCGAGGGCTATGATACTATCGTGGGTGAGCGCGGCGTGGGGCTGTCCGGCGGACAGAAACAGAGAATTTCTCTGGCCAGGGCCCTGGCGGTAAAGCCTGCCATTCTGATTTTGGACGACACCACCTCAGCGGTGGATATGGAGACGGAAAAGCAGATACAGCACAGTCTGAAGGAACTGGATTTTCCCTGTACCAAGATTATCATCGCCCAGAGAATATCCACCACCAAATCCGCAGACAAAATACTTGTGCTGCAGGACGGACGTATTACGGAGAGTGGCACCCATGAGGAACTGGTGGCGAAAAAGGGATATTATTACAGTCTGGTCAAGCTGCAGACGGGGGAGGAGTAAACATGGCAAGAAGGAATACATACAGGGAAGATGAAGTACTGGAGACACCCTTTGACTTCCACCACCTGCTCCGCGCTTCTGTCTATATAAAAAAATATCTGAATAAAATGATATTGGCTCTTGCGCTGAGTGCTATGGGCGGCATTACGGCACTGTTTGGCCCAATGCTGACACAGCGCGCACTGGATGAGGCGATTCCGGATGAGGATACAAGAATGCTCTTTATTCTGGTGGGGGTATTGATCCTTACTTATATGATCAGTGTGATTTTTACCACCACCCGCTCACGTATCATGGTAAATGTGAGCCAGAGCATTATATATGACATCAGAAAGGATCTTTTTGCCCATTTGCAGAAGCTGCCCTTCCAGTATTACGATGACAGACCTCACGGAAAGATACTGATTCGCGTGGTCAACTACGTAAACTCCGTCTCGGATATGCTTTCCAACGGACTGATCAATGTCGTGCTGGAAATATTAAACCTGATCTTTATTGTGGTATTTATGTTCTGTGTGGATGTTAAGCTCTCCCTGGTGGTACTGGCGGGTGTTCCCGTACTCATGGTGTTCCTGTTCTGGATAAAGCGCAGGCAGCGCAAGGCATGGCAGCAGGTTTCCAACAAGAATTCCAACCTGAATGCATATCTTCAGGAAAATATTGTTGGTGCAAAGATTACACAGATTTTTGCCAGAGAGCAGGAAAACGCAGAGACCTTTGCACTGTTGTCGGACAGATGCCGGAGGGCCTGGATGAATGCGGTAAAGTACAGTAACCTGGTGTGGCCGGGTATTGACAATATCTCCGTCTGGGTAAGAGCGGCAATCTTTATCTTTGGCCTGGTCATCTTCGGACAGGGGAATACCAGTCTGGGGGTGATTGTGGCGATTTCCTCATATGCCTCCAGATTCTGGCAGCCGATTATGAACCTAGGAAATATTTTTAACAACTTTATCAACAACATCGCATATCTGGAGCGTATTTTTGAGACGCTGGATGAGCCTGTGGTGGTTGACGACGCGGAGGATGCCATGGAAATGCCCGCAATCAGGGGAGAAGTGACCTTTGAGAACGTGACCTTCGGATACGAGGCTGACAAGGAGGTTCTGAATAATCTGTCCTTCACCGTGAAGCCCGGCGAGAGTGTGGCTTTGGTGGGGCCTACCGGCGCAGGAAAGAGTACTATCGTGAACCTGATCTCCAGATTCTACAATGTGAACAGCGGGCGGGTGCTCATCGACGGGCAGGACATTTCAAAAGTGACACTGCACTCCCTGCGGTCTCAGATGGGGATCATGCTTCAGGACAGCTTTATCTTTTCGGGAACCATTGAAGACAATATCCGTTACGGTAAACTGGATGCCACACCGGAGGAAATTGTAAAAGCCAGCGAGACGGTATGTGCGGACGAATTTATCCGCAGGTTTCAGGAGGGATATCAGACAGAGGTGAAAGAGCGGGGGTCCCTGCTCTCTCAGGGGCAGAAGCAGTTGATCTCATTTGCCAGGACGCTGCTCTCCGACCCTTCCATTCTGGTTTTGGATGAGGCCACATCCAGTATTGACGTGCAGACGGAAAGGGCCCTGCAGCAGGGATTGAATGCCATGCTTCAGGGGCGTACATCCTTTATCATAGCCCACAGACTTTCTACCATAAAGAACTGTGATAAAATTATGTATGTGGACCAGGGCGGCATTCTGGAGAGCGGCACTCATGAGGAACTGATGGCAAAGGGAGGATATTATTACCATCTGTACACGGCACAGATGGAGGACATTGCTTAAGAATTCAGTTTTACAGTCTTTTCAGTAATTCCTTGTCCGGCAGGCGGCTGAAAGCAGGAATGGCTTAGCTTACTGTACGGTTAGACTGTGATAAAAAGGAGGAAAGTCATGAAATTTGAACCGAAGTCTTTGGATTATGATTTGAGCCCCTGCACCGGGCTGACCAGAGAGAGCTGGCTGGAAGCCGGGAAATATATGCTGGAGGGAATTTTCCGGCACATTGACGATTTTGAGAATCCTGTTGTGATGCCAAGGAAGGAAACAGAGATTACCTACCCGCATCTGCGGGACTCGGAGGAAGCACAGCATACTCAGAGGCTTGCGGAGGTTTTTGAAGGGCTGACCCGATCCTTTTTTATTGCGGCGCCTATGATACAGAACATTCCGGAGCTGGAAATCTGTGGTTATCCTATGGCGAAATATTATAGGAATCAGGTACTCCGCTGCTGTACAAAGGGGGATGCACTTTATATCGGAACCTATGAGGATCAGCAGGAAATCACCGGTCATGCCGACCCCTTCCGGGCTTTTCAGCAGACAGTGGAGACCTGTGCGCTGGTCATCTGCCTTTGGGTCAGCAGAGAACAGATATGGGACACATACACCAGGGAGGAGAAGGATGTCATAGCGGACTTTCTGGAGTCCTATGCCCATGAGAACACGGTGCCCCAGAACTGGAGGCTGTTCAATATGCTGGACATGGCATTCCTGCATATGGAAGGATATCCCATTCAAAAGGATGTGATGCTGGATCACGCCCAGGCGATTTTGAATTATTATGCGGGAGACGGCTGGTATCGGGATGGACATTCCTTTGATTATTATTCCTGCTGGGCTTTCAATGTGTATGCGCCCATCTGGAACCTCTGGTATGGCTATGAGAATGCACCTTACCTGGCAAAGCAGTTGGAGGAGCACTCCAACAGGCTCATGGAGACTTATGGGGATTTCTTTGACAGGGATGGCTGGACGAATATGTGGGGCAGGAGCAATATATACCGCAACGCCGCTACCAGCGCTTTTGACGGCAACATGCTGCTGCGGGACGGCAAGGGGGATCCCGGACTTGCAAGGCGTATTTCCTCCGGCTCTCTGATGCAGTTTCTGGGGAGGGAGGATTTCCTGTGGGAAGGTATTCCGACTCTGGGCTTTTACGGGCAGTTTTCGCCGCTGGTACAGGGCTATTCCTGCGCGGAATCGCCCTTCTGGCTGGGCAAGGCATTTCTGTGCCTGCATTTGCCGGCGGAGCATCCTTTTTGGACAGCTAAAGAAAACAACGGAACCTGGGACGAGTTAAAGAAAGATCAGGTGAAGGTGACTGCCTTAAACGGACCTGCGCTCTGTTTTTCCAACCATGAGGCCAATGGCGAGACAATCCTGAGGACGGGCAAGGTGGTTAAAAATGCAGGTGATATCCATGGCATGTGGAATTATTCAAAGCTCTGTTATAATACAAAATATCCATGGGAATCCGTTCCGCACCCTGCTGAGGAGGGCGGACAGGCGTGTCCGGTGGAGGCGCAGCAGTACGTTTTATTGGACAGTACTACAGGGAAGGTATCCCGGGCAAACGTGACTTTCTGGCACGGGGAAGAAAAAGAAGTTCTGTATCGCAGGCAGTTTTTTGATTATCGTCTGGATACGGAATGCCACTGGATTCAGGCAATCAATCTGGCGGATTTTGCGGTTCCATGCGGTATTTTAAGGGTTGACAAGCTGCGGCTGCACAGATGCCCTGTGGAACTGACTCTCGGTTCCTATGGATTTCCGGACAACGGGACGGAAGTGATCGAGAAGACACGCAGAGGCGGTAAGGCGATTATTTTGAAAGGGAGAGATTCCCAGGGTAATGAAAAGCAGATGGCCATGACCATCTATTACGGCGGCTGGAAAGACCTGAAGCTGCTGCGCAGTACCGGAACAAATCCGGATTCTGAAAAATCCGTTGTCCTCTATGCCGAAACGGCCAGAAAAAAGCAGTATGGCTACGAGCCCTACATCCTGATCTCCCAGGTGCTCACCAAAGAGAGCCACCTGGATTTTGAGGAGGATGAGCTGTTTCCCATAGAGGAACTGGTCTATGCAGACCCGGAGTGGTGCGGGGGCTATGGCCCTGTCATCATAAGGCTGAAAGACGGCAGCGAGAAGCATATTGAATTCGAGGGAATAGAGGGAAAGCTGATGCTGTAATCTATTTCCCCTTGAACTTATTCATAAACTCATTTTGTGTGCAGGGCTTGCTGTAATAATATCCCTGGATGTAATCAGGCTCAAGAAGAGTAATCCGCGCCAGCTCGTCCGAGGTTTCGATTCCCTCCACCACCAGACCCAGGCCCAGGCTGTGAACCATTTTGATAATATGGAGCAGCAGATCAAATTCATAGGAATTTTCCAGCGCCTTTAAGGTGAAGCTGCGGTCGATCTTTATGATGCTGGGGCGCAAGTTACCGATATTGGTCAGGTTGGAATATCCCTTGCCGAAGTCATCCAGGGCAATTCCCACACCGATACCTTTAAGCTTGGACCATACGCTTCTGACGGCGGCGCTGTCCTCAAGATGACCGCTTTCCGTCAACTCTGTGATAAGGCAGTCGGGCGGAAGCTGCAGTTCATCCAGTGCGTTCTTTATGTCATCAAACAGAGACGTCTTCAGAAGCTGGATGTAGGACAGATTGATGGACACGCGGAAATCGGGATGTCTTTCCCGCATTTTTTTACAAAAGGTCAAAGCGTTGCGAATGATCCATCTGCCTACCGGAATGATCAGGCTGCTTTCCTCCAGGAGAGGAATGAACTCCACCGGCGAGATCAGCTCGTCGGCCCGGGTGCGGAAGCGGAGGAGCGCCTCTGCAGCGTATAAGAGTTCCCCGTTCGTCGCAACCAGAGGCTGGAAGTTCAGCTCGAAGCCATTGAAATTATCCGACACAGCCTGGCTCAGACAGCTGTTCAGATATCGTCTGCGAAGGAAAGCGGAGTAGTCTTCCCGACGGAAGGAATACAGTTGGTTCCGGCCCCGGGCTTTAGCCTGGGACATGGCAAACTCGGAAAGCTTCATGGCTTCGCTGTAACTGGTGTAATCGTATTGCTTGTTTTCCAGGTTCGCCAGAGGGACGAGACCGGCGGAAATCGTATAAATTGCCTTGTAGTTTTCCCGGGCCACAAGGGAATCCACCTCAGTGCGGATGCGGTGGTAAAGGCGGTTCATTTCGTTGTAATTTGAATCGTTCAGATCCAGTACCATAAATTCATCAGAGACAATTCTGTAAACATACTGCCGGGGGCCAAGGGTGCGCTGTATGCAGTCCGCCACCTCCCGCAGCACAAAATCGCCGTAGTCAGAGCCGTGTCTTTCATTGACAATCTTGAAATCATCGATGCCCAGTCTCATGAACATGGCGTTCCGCAGAGATGGCATCATCTGTCTGACACGTTCATGGAGTGAGGATTCGCCCAGAAGGCCGCTGATGTTATCCGCCGCCGTCTGGCTGTTTCCGATCTCATTGATGCAGCCGACCATCAGGTGCGGAGTGCCCTCAGCCGTGCGCAGAAGCTGTCCTCTGCAGTTGATCCAGACAAAGTAACCGTCCAGACCGATCCAGCGGTACTTCAGATTGTGTTCATCTTTTTTGCCGGAACTGATCTCATCCAGATCCGCTATCAGCATATCATAGTCATCAGGGTGGACAACGTCGCGGAAATTGTTCCGGGTGTCACTGAACATGCTGTCCGGCAGTGCAAAGCGCTTCAGAGCATTCTCCGTAATGAAGTAGACATCCTGAGTCAGGTCAAGTACATAGAGATAATCATTCATGCAGGATGCATATAATTTCGCTATATCGCACAACGTTTTAAAATCGGGAAATTGTTTCTCTTTGTCCATAATAAACACCTTCCTTAAATGCTGAATAACGGGATTTCTGTGAATTAATTACAATTATATTTGGAAATAACTGGATTTACAAGTCAAAAAGACTCAAAAAGTAAAAAAAAGTAGTGAAACATATAAAAAAATATTGTATAATGTTTCTGTCATTTTAATTTACAGGAGGGGCAGTATGGCGACTGAAAAGAATGATTTTTTAAACAAAGTTGGACAGAATCTTAACATTGATGCGAAGGCCTTGGAAGAAAAGGCGGATGAAATTCTGGAAAAGGTTGTCGAAAAGAAAAAGGTTGGGATGTTCCGGGGTATCCAGACCAGAGTGATGACGGCCATGATGCTGACGGCAATCATATGCGTGAGCTGTGTGATGGTGCTGGCCATGGAACAGTCCAAGGCGTCGCTCACAAAGCGCGTTATGGGAGATATGCAGACTTTGGTGGATGCCTATGGGGTAAACCTGGAGACGGCAGCCTATGCTTCAGGAAATGAGGTGCCCCAAACGGAAGGACTGAAAAACTTGTATGGACATGTGAAGCTGGAGGGTATGCCTTCCAGTTATGTGTATGTGGTGGGGGCGGACGGAATTATGCTGATGCACCCCACGGAATCAAAGGTGGGGCAGCCTGTGGAGAATGAAGTGATCTCCGGCATTGTGAAGCAGCTGCAGAAGGGAATCGTACCGGAGTCAGGTGTGACGGAATATAAATATAAAGGGACTGACAAGCTGGCTGCATACTATGTGATGAGAAACGGCAAGGCAATTCTGGTGCTGACGGCGGATAAAAATGATGCTTTCAGCGCTGTCAATGACTTTGTCATCCGATGTACGATCGTTTCGGTGATAATCCTGATTGTGATAGCTTTGGCCGGGGCATTGATCTCCAGAAGCATTGCAAGGCCTATCAAGATGCTCACCGGCGTTGTGGATCAGAACGCGGGATTTGACTTTACGGAGAACAGGGCCAGCAGGCTGCTCTCCAAGGGAAAAGGGGAGACGGCGGTTATGAGCTCGTCTCTGGAAGCGATGAGAGGAAATCTGGTGGGTATGGTACATAAACTCACCGCTACGGCGATGAAGCTTTCGGATAATGCAAGTGGTCTGAAGAGTATTGTGGAAAATCTGAACAGCATTTCCTGCGACAATTCCGCTACCAGCCAGCAGCTTGCAGCCAGCATGGAGGAAACCTCCGCCACCACCCAGCTTATTGATGAGAGAATGTCTCATATAAACGAGAATGCAAAGCTAATCGGCAGTCTGACCAAGGAAGGCGAGCAGAATGCGGAGGGCATTATCACAAAGGCGGAGAAGCTGAAGGCTGACAGCCAGGAGGCAAACCATAAGACCAGGGAAATCTATTCGAAGGTAAAGCAGGAATCTGATATTGCCATTGAGAAGGCAAAGGATATTGAGCAGATCAATGCGCTGACAGAGGCAATTACATCCATTGCCAGCCAGACGGAACTGCTTTCACTGAACGCATCCATTGAGGCGGCGAGAGCAGGTGAAGCAGGAAGAGGATTTGCAGTTGTGGCGGGCGAGATAGGGAGTCTGGCTTCTCAGTCCACTGAGACGGCAAACAATATTACCAGCATTGTGGCCGGTGTCAAGAATGCGGCGGAGAGCATGGAGACATGTCTGCTGCAGATGATTTCTTTCATGGAGGAAACCGTTATCAAGGATTATGAAAACTTCATCCGGGTCAGTGAGGAGTACAGCTCGGATGCCAGAGATTTCTCCGGAAGCATGCAGAATATCAACGGCTCTATCTCCGAACTGGAGGAGAGCATTGCCGATATTACAAAATCTATACAGGATATCAACTCCACTGTGAATGAAGCAGCAATCAGCATCAACGATGTGGCTAACAAGGCAACCGATATGGTGGGATATGCAAACGATACCGGAGATAAGGCGGAAGAAAATGCAAAATGTGCGACGCAGCTGGATGAGATTGTAAAGTGGTTTAAAATTTGAGATCCGGTTGATTTCGGGGGACAGAAATGTCCCCCATTTTTTTGTTGACAAAGTAATTTGTTGGTAGTATTATCCATATAAATAGTTTGAGGGTCAAATAACTTGATTATCAAACAAATAGACAATCAAACTATTTGATGTAGTAAACAAAACTATGAAAAGAAAGAGGAGAAAGACATGTTTGAAAAGGTAAAGGAAGTAATCGAGGAAAAGCTGAATGCGGAAGGTGTTGAAATCACGGAGGATACCAGTTTTAAGGATGATCTGAACGCGGATTCACTGGATCTGTTCGAGCTGGTTATGGCTCTTGAGGAGGAATTTGATATCGAGATTCCTTCCGAGGATCTGGAGAAACTGGTTACCGTTGGAGATGTACTGAACTATCTGAGCGATAAGGGTGTTGCATAATGAAGACGAGAATTACGGAGCTTCTTGGAATCGAATATCCCATTATACAGGGCGGGATGGCATGGGTGGCGGAGCATAAGCTGGCAGCTGCAGTTTCCGAGGCCGGAGGCCTGGGACTGATCGGCGCCGGCGGCGCGCCGGCCGCTTTCGTCAGGGAAGAGATCCGGAAGGCAAAAGAACAGACAGGCAAGCCCTTTGGCGTGAACCTTATGCTGATGAATCCGGAGGCGGATGAAATTGCCAAAGTAATTGTTGAGGAGGGCGTCAAGGTGGTGACTACCGGCGCAGGAAATCCGGCAAAGTATATGGCAATGTGGAAAGAAGCCGGGATCAGAGTCATTCCCGTAGTGGCGAGTTCTGCCATGGCGAAAATGATGGAGCGTGCGGGCGCTGATGCGGTAGTGGCGGAAGGCATGGAGAGCGGCGGTCACATTGGCTCGCTCACGACTATGGCTCTTGTGCCTCAGGTGGTGGATGCAGTCAGCATACCCGTGATTGCCGCAGGCGGAATCGGAGATGGGCGCGGCTTCGCGGCGGCGCTGATGCTGGGGGCGGAAGCCGTCCAGATGGGCACTCGGTTCGTGGTGGCAAAGGAATCCATTGTACATCCGAATTATAAGGAAAAGCTGATCAAGGCAAAGGATATTGACTCTGAGGTTACCGGAATGAGTACGGGCCATCCGGTTCGCTCTCTTCGAAATCACATGACCAGGGAATACCTGCGTCTGGAGAAAGAGGGGGCGAGTTTTGAGGAGCTGGAAAAGCTTGGTCTGGGAGCTCTCCGCAGGGCAGTCATGGAGGGCGATGTGACTAACGGAACCGTCATGGCGGGCCAGATTGCCGGTATGGTTAGCCGGGAGCAGACTTGTAAGGAAATGATAGACGAAATTATGGAGCAGGCAAAAGAACTGCTGGGGAAAGGGAAGAGCTATGAGTAAGACGGCGTTTGTTTTTCCCGGTCAGGGAGCGCAGTACTCCGGCATGGGAAAGGATTTTTATGATACCTTTGAGACGGCGCGGAAGGTATATGAGCTGGCGCAGGAGGCCACAGGATTGGATGTGGCACAGCTTTGCTTTACGGAAAATGAGCAGCTGAACATTACCGAATATACGCAGATTGCCATGCTGACTACCGAGGTGGCGATCCTGAAGGTGCTGGAGGAGAAGGGTCTGAAAGCGGACTGCTGTGCGGGTTTAAGCCTGGGCGAATACGGGGCGCTGGCAGCGGCGAAGGTTATGGATTTAAAGGATTTGTTCAAGCTGATTCGGAGCCGAGGCATTTACATGCAGGAGGCTTATCCGGTGGGTGGCGCAATGACGGCAGTGCTGGGGCTGGATGCGGATGTTATCGCGCGCATCTGCGAGGAGACGCCGGGGATCGTTTCCATTGCCAACGATAACTGCCCCGGGCAGATTGTCATCACCGGCGAGGAAAAGGCAGTGCAGGAGGCGTCGCAAAAGCTGCAGGAAGCGGGGGCAAAGAGATGCGTGCCCTTGAAGGTCAGCGGACCATTTCATTCCGAGCTGCTTGCCGGTGCAGGTGAGAAGCTGGCAGAGGAGTTGAAGCAGGTGGTGGTGTATGACCCGGAAATCCCTTATCTGTGCAATGTGGAGGCGGCTCCTGTGACAGATTCGGGAAGAGTCAGAGAGCTGCTGGCAAAACAGGTTTCGGGTACGGTGCGGTGGCGTGAAACCGTGGAGCGGATGATAGAATCGGGTGTGGATACCTTTATTGAAATCGGGCCGGGCAAAACCCTCAGCGGATTTGTGCGGAAGATCAACAAAGATGTGGCTATGAAAAATGTAGCCACGGTGGAGGATTTGAACAGTCTTCTGGAGAACGAGTGAACTTTAATATATCAGTTCATGTACAGAGGGGCTGCAGAAAGGCATGAGGATGAATATGGAGACAGGGGAAAAAGAATTGAGTGGAAAGGTTGCGCTGGTTACCGGCGCAAGCCGCGGAATCGGGCGGGCCATCGCGCTGAAGCTGGGTTCGCTGGGAGCCATAGTGCTGGTCAATTATAACGGTTCAGCGGACAGAGCCCGGGAAGTAGCAGAGCAGATAGAAGGTCTGGGCGGAAGCGCCGAGGCCGTCTGTTGTAATGTGGCGGATTACGAGGCCTGCGGAAAGATGGTGGAAGAGGTTATCGGGAAGTATAAAAAGGTGGATATTCTGGTGAATAATGCAGGAATTGCCCGGGATAATCTGATCATGCGCATGTCGGAGGAGGAGTATGACAGTGTGCTGAATACGAATCTGAAGGGGGCATTCAATACTATCCGGCATCTTTCACGTTATTTTCTCAAGCAGCGCAGTGGAAAGATCATCAATATTTCTTCTGTCTCCGGCGTTTTGGGAAATGCGGGGCAGGCAAACTATTCCGCTTCCAAGGCGGGACTGATCGGCCTCACGAAGAGTGTTGCGAGAGAGCTTGCAAGCCGCGGTATCTGCGTCAATGCAGTGGCACCCGGATTCATTGATACGGAGATGACAAATGCCATGCCGGAGAAGACAAGGGAAGCAGCCGTTGGAACCATTCCTATGGGAAGAATGGGCCTGCCGGAGGAGATCGCATCGGCAGTTGCATTTCTGGCGGGGAGCGGTTCGGACTACATTACAGGCCAGGTGATCTGCGTGGATGGCGGCATGGCCATATGACATTTACAGTTCACACGCCAGCCGAAGGTGCGTAAAGAGGGGGCCGAGGCCCCTCTTGCGAATGGCGCGGGTGTGAACTGTATCATATGATACAGAAAGGAAGATGGAAATGAGGAGAGTAGTTGTGACGGGAATGGGTGCCGTGACACCCATCGGCAACAGCGTGGAAGACTTCTGGGAGAGCGTAAAGCAGGGAAAGATCGGATTTGCTCCTATCACCAAGTTCGATGCGGCTGATTACAAATGTAAGATGGCGGCGGAGGTGAAGGATTTCGAGCCTGAGAAATATATGGACAAAAAGGCGGCGAGGCGTATGGAGCTGTTCTGTCAGTATGCCGTTGCAGCTGCCGGTGAGGCAATCAGGGACGCAGAGCTGGACATGGAGAAAGAGAATCCCTGGAGGGCAGGCTGTTCCATCGGCAGCGGAACCGGAAGCCTTCAGGCCATAGAGAGAGAGCACTGCAGGCTTATAGAGAAGGGACCTTCCAGGGTTGGTCCTTTGTTTGTGCCTCTCATGATTTCCAACATGGCGGCGGGGAATGTCAGCATTATGTTCGGACTGAAAGGCAAGAGTCTGAATGTGGTAACGGCATGCGCTACGGGAACCAATTCCATCGGCGAGGCCTTTCGTGCGATTCAGTATGGCGATGCGGATGTGATGGTGGCAGGAGGCACGGAAGGCGCAGTGACGCCTGTAGGGATAGCCGGATTTACAGCGCTGACAGCCCTTTCGGACAGTACTGATCCGGAGAGATGTTCCATTCCCTTTGATAAAGACAGGAGCGGTTTCGTCATGGGAGAGGGTGCAGGCGTTGTGGTTCTGGAGGAATTGGAGCATGCCAGAAAACGAGGTGCGCACATCTATGCAGAGGTGCTGGGTTACGGCTGTTCGTCGGATGCTTATCACATCACTTCCCCCGCGGAAGACGGGGCGGGAGCGGCGAGAGCCATGTTGGGCGCCCTGGAGGACGGCGGCGTTGCGCCGGAGGAACTGACCTACATTAATGCACATGGCACAGCAACTCACCATAACGATCTTTTTGAGACCAGGGCAATCAAGCTTGCCTTTGGGGAGCATGCGAAGAAGCTGAAGATAAACTCCACCAAGTCCATGATAGGACATCTTCTGGGGGCTGCGGGTGCCGTGGAGTTCATTGCCTGCGTCAAGGAACTGCAGGAGGGCTTTATCCACAGAACAGTGGGACTGCGGGAGTCCGATGAGGAGATGGATCTGAATTACTGCAAAGAGAGCTTTCAGGAGGAGGTGCCTTATGCCCTCAGCAATTCCCTGGGCTTTGGCGGACACAATACCAGCATCCTGATCGGTAAGTGTAAGGGTATGTAGAAGGGAGAATACAGGTATGTCATTGTATACTGCAAAAGAAATTATGGAAATCATTCCTCACCGTTATCCTTTCCTCCTGATAGATACCATAGAGGAGCTGGAGCCCGGTGTGCGGGCGGTAGGGAAGAAGTGCGTCAGCATGAACGAGCCCTATTTTCAGGGGCATTTTCCGGGCAATCCGGTGATGCCGGGGGTGCTTATTATAGAGGCACTGGCCCAGGTGGGGGCAGTGGCAATTCTTTCCCAGCCCGAGTGGAAGGGACATACTGCATATTTTGCAGGCATTGACGGAGTAAAGTTCAAGCAGAAGGTAGTGCCGGGGGATGTTCTGACCCTGGAGATGGAGATTATTAAAGTTAAAGGGCCTGTGGGCGTCGGGAAGGCTGTTGCCACAGTGGACGGTAAGATTGCCGCCCGGGGGGAGCTGACCTTTGCTATTGGGTAAGGAGGCAAGCATATGAATTGGATTCTGAAGCAGAAGAGAGCGGAGTTTTTTGCAAAAAAACTGAGCAGGATAAATGAGCCGGACACTGCCGAAGCACCTGGTGAAGACGGAGAAAAGGGACAGGAGGCTGCTTCCCAGGAAACTGCCGGGCAGGTCAAAGAGGTGGTCATGATCCGGTGTCCGAAGTGCGGAAAGAGCGTGGACAGGGAGCGGGTCGTTAAGAAGAAGTATATATGCTATGAGTGTGAAGGATATTTCCGGGTAAAGGTACACAACAGAATCCGCATGGTTGCCGATCCGCATACCTTTGAACCCTGGTTTACGGATTTCCCTGTCCGCAATCCTCTTGCTTATGAGGGCTATGAGGAGAAGCTGGCGGAGGCGAGGGAGAAGACCGGCCTGGACGAGGCGGTGACAGTGGGGCGTTGTAAGGTGTTCGGCGAGGACATCATGCTGGGTATCTGTGATGCCCGATTCCTTATGGCCAGCATGGGACATACGGTTGGTGAAAAGATCACCGCTGCCATTGAGCGTGCGGCGGAGGAGAAACTGCCTGTATTTTTGTTCTGCTGCTCCGGCGGCGCCAGGATGCAGGAGGGTATCATCTCTCTCATGCAGATGGCAAAGACCGCTGCGGCGATCAAAAAGCTGGGTGAAGCGGGGCTGCTTTACTGTACCGTGCTCACAGATCCCACCACTGGAGGCGTGACGGCAAGCTTTGCCATGCTGGGAGATGTGATCATGGCGGAGCCGGGAGCTCTGATCGGGTTTGCGGGTCCCAGAGTCATCAAGCAGACCATCGGGCAGGATCTGCCTGAGGGCTTCCAGACTGCGGAGTTTCTGGAATCCCACGGCATCATTGACGGTATTGTAAAGCGGGAGAATCTGAAGAAGACAATTTATTTCCTGGTGAAGTCGCATCAGTGCAGGGAAAAGGAATTTGCAAATTTTACATCGGGAAAGGAATCCCGGTTTGTACTGAGTGAGATTTTGAAAGAACAGGAGTGGAAGGTGCGCCCGAAGGGAGCCTGGGAAAAAGTGAAGGCGGCCCGGAAGGTGGAGCGTCCCCAGGCTCTGGATTATATGGAGCATATCTTCGATTACTTTGTGGAGGCTCATGGCGACAGGGCCTTCAGGGATGACCCTGCCATAGTGGGCGGCATTGCTTTTCTGGATGGCCAGCCGGTGACGGTCATTGCGGAGCACAAGGGGAAAAACATCAAAGAGTGTCAGGAGCGGAATTTCGGTATGCCTATGCCGGAGGGATACCGCAAGGCCCTTCGCCTCATGAAGCAGGCGGAGAAGTTTAACCGCCCCATTGTCAGCTTTATCAATACATCAGGAGCGTTCTGCGGTATTGAGGCGGAGGAGAGAGGACAGGGAGAAGCGATTGCAAGGAACCTGTGCGAGATGTCCGCTCTGAAGGTGCCGGTACTGTGCATTTTCATCGGGGAAGGCGGAAGCGGCGGTGCGCTTGCAACGGCAGTGGGCAATGAGGTCTGGATGCTGGAGAATGCCACCTATTCCATTCTTTCACCGGAAGGGTTTGCATCCATTTTATGGAAGGATTCTTCCAGAGCGAAGGAAGCCAGCGAGGTGATGCACATCACGGCTCAGGATTTGAAGGAGCTGCAGGTAACGGAGAAAATCATACCTGAGTTCGGCGGCGCGGATGAAAATACCGTTGAGGCCATCGCCGGATATATCAAGGAACAGTTAAAGGAATTTCTGGAGCGGTACCGGGGCATGGACGGCGATGCTATAGCCGCAGAGAGGTATGAGCGTTTCAGGAAATTTTAGATAAACTAAGGGAGACAGCTATGTCGATTAAGATTATCGGAACAGGGAGCGCGCTTCCCGAAAAAAAAGTGACAAATGATGACCTGGCGGAGCTGGTGGAAACCTCGGACCAGTGGATACGGGAGCGGACCGGTATCGGCAGCAGGCACATATCTACCGGTGAGACGGTAGCCCGGCTCTCCGCCGCCGCATGCGAGAGAGCTCTGGCGGACGCAGGCTGTGCTGCGGAGGAGGTGGACCTTCTCCTGGTGGCCACCTGCTCGCCGGAGAGCGGTGTCCCCTGTGTGGCTTGCCAGGTACAGGGTATCATCGGGGCATCAAAGGCTGTGGCGTTTGATCTGAATGCCGCATGCTCAGGATTCCTGTTTGCTCTGCATACCGCATGGGCATACATGGAGACTGGGATTTACAGGAAGGCACTGATAGTGGGTGCTGAGGTGCTGTCCAAGCTGGTTGACTGGACTGACAGGGGAACCTGTATCCTGTTTGGGGACGGAGCCGGGGCAGTGCTGGCGGAACACAGTGGGCATAACGATGTTTTCAGGTTTGTGCAGCACTCGGACGGAAGCAGAGGCGGCTCATTGACGTGTGATACCCGCCGGCTGAAGAATCCTTATGTGGAAATACCGTTACAGTCGCCATGGATACAGATGGACGGCAGAGAGATTTTTGCCTTTGCGGTGCGACGGGTGCCGGAGTGTATCGAGGAGGCGCTGGCCCAGGCGGGTATGACGGCTGACGATGTGGATATGTTTGTGCTGCTGCATCAGGCAAACTACCGTATTATCGAGAGTATTGCAAAACGTCTGAAGCAGGATGTAAAGAAATTTCCTGTCAATCTGGAGAGAGTGGGAAATATGTCTTCCGCCACAATCCCGGTGCTTCTGGATGAACTGAAGCGGGCCGGAAGGCTGAAAGACGGAATGAGTGTAGTGATGTCCGGCTTCGGGGCAGGGCTTACCTGGGGAGCCTGTGTGATGAAGTGGTAAGTAAAAAGTATGGGGGCATAAAATGGTTCAGACGAGAAAGAGGTCTATGAGTGAGCTGCTGGCAAAGCTTTTCAATCATATCATGGACATGGAGTCAAAAGCAGTCATTACAGAGGAATTCAGCGACATTACCAATAATGACATGCATATTATAGAAGCAATCGGTGTGAGCGAACACCGAAATATGTCGTCCATTGCCCACAACCTTTCCGTTACGGTCAGCACATTGACCACCAATATGAACGGGCTGGAAAAGAAGGGCTACATTGTCAGGGAGCGCAGCCTGGAGGACAAGCGTGTGGTGTATGTGGTCCTGACCGAGAAGGGGAGAAAGGCCTTTTACCATCATCGTGATTTTCATAAGAAAATGATAAAGGCTATTATGAAAGACCTGAGTGAGGAGGAGATGGAGATTCTATATCGCTGTCTGTCAAATCTCACCGGCTTTCTGGAGTCTTCGCACTGATATAATGCCGCAGGGCGGCTATATGACGCAGAGCGTCTATTTGCCGCAGGGCGGTTACGGGCCGCAGAGACGGCAGAATGAGAGGCAATATAAAATGAGTACCAGGGACAAAGGAAAAAAAATATCCGGGAAAATTAAGACCGTCATTTACGGCAGGACCGCCATACTTATCCTTGGTTTTGGACTGCAGCTCGGGCTGCTTGCGGTGGGATATTTCCGGCTGAGAAGTTACAGTTTTCTGTTTTACGGACTGTTTGTGACAACCAGCGCCATAGTGCTGCTTCACATCTTTAATGCGAGGGGAATTCCCGACATGAAGCTGTCGTGGATGTTTCCCATTGCAATCTTTCCCATATTCGGAGCGATTTTTTATGCCGTCATTATCACGCAGCCGGGTACAAAGGTCATGTATGGTCGGCTGAAAGAACTTGAAAAGCAGACAAAGAAGCATGTGACGGCAAAACGTGACACATGGGACAGGCTCTGCGCGGAAAGCCGACATATGGGCAGATTTGCGCATTATCTGTACAGCTGCGATGCCAGCCCGGTTTATGACAGGACTCAGGTGACGTATTTTTCCCTGGGGGATGAACTGTTTCCCGCTATTGTGGAAGAACTGAAAAAAGCGGAAAAATTTATTTTCATGGAGTTTTTTATCGTCAGTGAAGGGTACATGTGGGATACGATTCATGACATACTGACGGAGAAGGCTTCAAAGGGCGTTGAAGTCAGGTTCATGTATGACGGCACGGACGTACTGTTCAACCTGCCCAGTTATTATCCCCGAATGCTGGAGGAGGAGGGCATCCGCTGCAAGATGTTTGCGCCCATAAAGCCCATCTTTTCTCCTCACTACAACAACCGCGACCACCGGAAGATACTGGTGGTTGACGGAAAAATCGCGTTTACCGGCGGCGTTAATCTGGCCGACGAATACATCAACAGAAAGCAGCGCTTCGGGCACTGGAAGGATACCGGCGTCATAGTGAAAGGAGACGCGGTGGAGCGCTTTACCTATATGTTTCTGGAAATGTGGAACGAGTCGGAGAGGCAGCCGGAAACCTTTGAAAAGTATGCCTGTCCTGAGGGGAGTTCCATGCCCTTCGACGGTTACGCCATTCCGTACAGTGTCTGCCCCCTGGGGCCTGAGCGCGTGGGTGAGCAGGTATACCTGGACATTATCAATTCAGCTCACTCTTATGTACACATTATGACACCCTATCTGATTCCCAACCATGAAATGCTGATGGCATTGATATACGCGGCGAAAAGAGGGGTGGAGGTCATTATTATCATGCCTCATATTCCCGACAAGAAATCAGCCTTTTTGCTGGCAAAGACTTACTATGATGAACTGCTGGAAGCAGGGGTCCGCATCTGCGAGTATGAGCCTGGGTTTGTCCATGCAAAAGTGTTTGTGTCGGATGACGAGAAAGCGGTGGTGGGCACGGTGAATCTGGATTACCGCAGCCTGTATCACCATTTTGAATGCGGAATCATACTGTACCGTAATTCACAGATTGCCGATATAGAGAAGGATGTACAGGAAACTCTTGAGAAATGCATTGAACAGACCAGGGATGATGTGAAGAAGCAGAAGCTCTGGGAGAAGGTCTTCGGCTGGGTTGTAAGGATTATTGCACCATTAATGTGAAACTTTTCAAAACGGATGCCGTCTATAAGAATGAAGAGGGTGACAGGGGAGGAGAAGCCTTGAAGGACGCAGAGATTTTAGATCTGTACTGGGCAAGGGATGAGCGTGCGATAACAGAGACCCAGAATGCATATGGGAGCTATTGCTACAGCATTGCCTGGCATATTTTGTATACAAAAGAGGATTCGGAGGAATGTGTCAATGACACCTGGTTCCGGGCCTGGAATGCTATTCCGCCGGGAAGACCGGGCAGATTTTCTCTGTTTTTGGGTACGATCACAAGGAATCTTTCTCTGGACAGATGGAAGGAGCGGCGAACCATGAAACGCGGAGGCGGGGAAATGACGGTGGCGCTGGATGAGCTGGCAGAGTGCGTGCCGGATGTCCACAGTACGGAAGATGCGGTGGCGGCTGCCGAACTGGAAAGGCTGATCAATGGGTTTCTCCACACGCTTTCGGAGAAGGAGTGTAATGTATTCTTAAGGAGATACTGGTACGTGGAGGAATACGGCGAGATTGCAAAGCGGTATGGCATGAACCTGAATACGGTAAAGACCAGCCTTTTTCGCACCCGGAGCAAACTGAAGGAGTATCTGGAGAAGGAGGGAATCGTGCTTTGAAGACAGACAAAGAGCTTGGTGCGATCAGAGTGATGGAGGCGCTGTCTGCCGTAGATGAGGAGCTTCTGGAGCGCAGCGGGAAAACAGCTGTGGAAAGCAAAAATAGAATGACAGTCCGCCGTTTTGTACAGAGATATGCGGTGGCATGTGCTGCGTGTCTTTGTCTGATGGTTCTGGGGGCGGCATACTTCGGCATGAGTCAGATGCGCATGGGTTCTGCCAAGGACAGCGATGGTATGAGCATGAACAGCGGCGGGACAGGTAACAATTCCGGACTCAGGAGCGAGGAAAAGCAGGATGCGATGCCGGAAGAAATGCTGGAATATGTGGCAGAGGGAGCGGCAGGAGGTTCAATTTACGACTATGGAACATCTGCTCCGATAGAGCCGGAATGGCTGGATGTGGAACATCTTGCGGAGCTGCCGGATGCGACTGTGGCGCGGGAACCTGCAGCTGCGGAAAAGGAAAATACAAATGCGGAAACTGTAAAAGAAAATGATCGGGTTCAGTCCGCCGATAAGTCTTCCGGTTCCGATGGTGCGGTAATGCAGAGCGCTCCTGAGGCGGCTGTGCCGGAGCGATACAGCCCTGTGGAGCCGGAAGCCGGAAGAGGGGAGCAGGACAGCCTGCTGTATGAGTGGTCGGACGGAGAGAAGAGCCTGTGGCTGAGAATCACGCAGACGGAGCTGACGGTTGACCTGCGGTTTGATGCACAGCCTCCGGTTTATACCGTACAGGAGGAATGGAAGGAATTGATTCCTGATGCCGGGGCGGACGGATATATACAGTTTGCGCTGCTTTATGACAACGGGATGCTGGCCGAGTACTGCGGAGCCCTGGAACGGGAGGAGATCATCAGTCTGATGGAATCTCTGGCATGGTAGCGTTTTCGTTTTCTCGCATCCGGTATCCGATGCCCACCTCCGTAAAGACATACTGGGGCCGTGCGGGATTCTCTTCAATCTTACGCCGAATGTTTGCCATGTTTACCCGGAGGATCTGATTGTTGTTATCCGCATAGGGTCCCCAGATGGCATTCATGATATAACGGTAAGTCAGAACGCAGCCGGAATGCTCAGCGAGAAGTGAGAGAAGCTGGTATTCTACCTGGGTCAGGTGGATGATTTTGCCGTCCAGTGAAACGGTTCTGGTCTCCAGATCGATTCTCAGCCCAAGGGCGCAGTATATTCTGCCGCAGGCACCGGTGTACCGATGGCGCAGGCAGGCGCGGATGCGGGCCATGAGTTCCGCCGGGCTGAATGGTTTGGTGACATAGTCATCGGCACCCAGATCCAGAGCCTGTACTTTGTCATATTCCGTTTCTCTGGCGGAGATGACGATGATCGGGCTGTCATTCCAGCTCCGCAGGCTTGTTAAGACTTCGCAGCCATCCACATCGGGAAGGCAGAGATCCAGAAGGATTACATCAGGGCAGTTTGCAGCCGCAAGGCTTAATCCTTCCCTGCCGGAGTAGGCAGGAATGACGTGATAGCCGTTTCTGGTGAGGAAAGTGATGATAAAAGAACATGTATTTTTGTCATCTTCAATCAGAAGAATGTTAATTTTGGGATTCATGCTGCCTTTCCTTTCTCTTAGGTAAGGTAAAGATAAATTCCGCGCCGTCTGAGTGGTTGTGTCCGGTAATAGTTCCGTGGTGGGCGGTGATGATGGTCTTGCAGATGACCAGGCCGATGCCCATTCCTGTTTGAGCATCTGTCGGAGGAGCGGTGTAATTCGAATCTTCAAACAGATGCTCCAGCTTGTGTTTGGGAATGCCGTTTCCGTAATCACGGACGGTAAAAGAGACACAGTCGGAATGGTTTTCTACAATAAAGTCTATGGGCGCGTCAGTGCCGGAGTGAAGCAGGGCATTTTCCAACAGGTTGACAGTGACCTGTTCAATAAGAAAAGCGTCCATAGGTATCATGATGAAGTCTTCCGGGACAGAGACATGGATGATACAGTCCGGGTGCCTTTTTTCTATCCTTTGCAGGGCTTCGGCCACAACTTCCTCCACGGATTCATCACGGGTGCAGATAGTGAGGTTATGATTTCTGATGTGGGTGACAGTCAGAAGATTTTCAACCATGTTGACAAGCCAGGAGGAGGCGTCATAGATGTTGCGCACAAGGGTCTCTTTTTCATTATTTGTCAGAGAGTCCTGATGCTCCAGATAGGTGAGGCTGTTGCCGATGATGCCGGTGAGAGGACTGCGCAGGTCATGAGAGATTGCGCGCAGCAGGTTGGCGCGCATTTTTTCTGTTTCCGCCTCAGCCAGCTGTTTTTTTGACGCAACGGCCTGCCTGGCAAGGCGGAATGTCCGGAGACTTAAGAATGACAGGATTGCCAGGGCGAACAATATATCCGCCAGGCTGTCTGCCGAAATGTATTGAAGTCTGGTGTCCAGCCATAATACCGCAAAGATGGAGCAGAGAATGCCGTAAAGCCAATCAGCGGCGCGGCAGGAAGCCAGCATGATAAACAGAACGAACACCAATGTGCAGTTGAGGGAGAGATGGCTGAATACATGAGAGCAGGCGGAGGAAATGCCTGCGGCAGCTGTCATATAGAAAGTGCAGAGCAGAATGCTGAACAAATGTTTCTGAAGTTCGGAGAAGGTTTGTATTTTCTTGCGCATAAGGCAGCCCCTTGAATAATAAATTATTACAACACTATATTATGTTATAATATTTATTTTCGCTTTACACAAGTATTGCCGAAATTATTTTTTATTCCCGCTCCAGCGTCCGGATGCCCCACAAGGCAGTATCAGTCCGGACTCCTGCACAGGCAGTCCGATTTCCGCAGCCTCCACATGTCCCTGAAGCCTTTTTACCACAGTGGTGCCCAGCATATAGGACAGCACAGCGGGCTGAAGCCCGGTAGTGTAGGAGTTGATCAAAAAGAACAGGGCGTTTTCGGAGAGCAGTTGTGTGGCGGATTGAATGAGAGGCCAGATACTTTCCTCTATCTTCCAGATTTCTCCCTTTGGCCCGCGTCCGTAGGAAGGAGGGTCCATAATAATGCCGTCGTATTGATTACCCCGTCGGATTTCGCGCTCTACAAACTTGACGCAATCGTCCACCAGCCAGCGGACAGGAGCGTCCGCAAGACCGGAACTCACGGCATTTTCCCTGGCCCAGCCCACCATTCCCTTTGAAGCGTCCACATGGGTGACGGCGGCACCTGCCGCTGCGGCAGCCAGAGTCGCTCCGCCGGTATAGGCAAAGAGATTCAGGATTTTCGGCTGTCTTTCCGGACAGCGTTTCAGAGAATCCCGTATCAGTTCGGAAAACCAGTTCCAGTTGGCAGCCTGTTCCGGGAAAAGGCCGGTATGCTTAAAACTGAAGGGCTTCAGGCGGAAGGTGAGCGGGTGGGAAGAAGGAGGAAGGCAGGGCAGCATGTAAGAAACGGTCCATTCATCCGGCAGGTTGAAAAACTCCCACTCGCCGCCGCCTTTTGCACTGCGGTGGTAATGGGCATTTCTGCCGCTCCAGCCCTTATGTCTGCGGGGAGTATTCCATATGACCTGAGGGTCCGGCCTCACCAGGATGTAATTCCCCCATCTCTCCAGCTTTTCACCGCCGGAGGTGTCCAGTACCTCATAATCTTTCCAGTTATCTGCAATCCACATGATGTTGTAG
>CAMWJV010000018.1 GCA_947174665.1 uncultured Lachnospiraceae bacterium | reverse complement strand
AGCCGGCGCTGGGCGGAAACATTCAAAATATCGTCACGGCTGACGCGGAGCCCGCCAAGACGATGATTCGTTTCCTGAAGGAGACCCAGCTGGGGCGTGCCACTTTCCTGCCGCTCACCAGTGTCACCAGACCCCAGGAATTCAAAAATCCCGAGGCGCTCTCGGAAAAGGGTGTTATCGGCATGGCGGATGAGCTGGTGCAAATTGAGGACAGATACCGCAATGTGGCAAAGGCAATGCTGGGGCGGATTGTGGTGGTTGACAATGTTGACAATGCAGTAAAAATTGCCAGGAAGTATGAATATGGCATCAGGATGGTTACACTGGAGGGTGAGCTGCTTGTACCCGGCGGAGCAATCAGCGGCGGCGCATTTAAAAACAGCAGCAATCTCCTGGGAAGGAGACGGGAAATTGACGAACTGGAAAAGAGCGTGAAAAAGCTGCTTGCTGCCGTGGATGCGATCAACAGGGATATAGATGATACCAAATCAAGGCGGAACAAGCTGCGAATGGATTTGGAGACGCTTAAAACCGATATTCAGAAGAAGTCCATAGAGCAGAATACTGTGAGGCTGAACATCAGCCAGGCCAGGGAGCGCATGGAGGAGGAAGTGGAAGCGAAAGCTTCCTTAAAGCTGGAAGAGCAGGAGATCGAAGGAAAGATCTTCGAAATCAAAAATGATAAGGAGACCATTCAGAGGGAACTGGCTGACAGCGAGGAACTGGAGAAAAATACACAGGAGCAGATCGTAAGGTTCCAGCAGGAGTTGGAGGACTGGCGTAAATCGGAGACTGAAGCGGCAGCCCTTGTGTCAGAATGGGAGATGAAGGTAGAGAAGATGCGGCAGACATTAGGGTTTAAGCAGGCCAATGTGGACCGTATCGATGAGGAAATTGCCCGCTCCCGTGCCGAACTTTCCGAGATCATGGAGGCGCTGGAGGAGAATCGGCTGGAGACGGAGCGCAAGAAGCAGAATGTCACTGAGATAGAGAAGACCATTGTAGCTTCCTATGATGTTCAGAACGAATCCGAGGGCAGACTGAAGGAAAGCATGGCGCACAGAGAAGAGTTGTCTGCAAAGCAGAAGACTTTCTTCCGGAGTCGTGAGGAGATGGCGGAGAAGATGTCGGCGCTGGACAAGGAGGTCTATCGTTTGGCGGCCCAGAAGGAAAGACTGGAAGAAAATCTGGAAGCCCAGATTAATTACATGTGGGATGAGTACGAGATTACGCTGAGCGATGCCGCATCAATTCGGGATGAAAGTATGACAGACCTGTCATCTATGAAGAAACAGATTTCATCCCTGCGTGAACAGATAAAAAAGCTGGGCGACGTGAATGTCAATGCCATTGAGGATTACAAGAATCTGATGGACAGATTCACCTTTATGCAGACCCAGCATGATGATCTGGTGGAAGCGGAGAAGACGCTGGAGGGCATTATCGAGGAACTGGATGCAGCGATGAGAAAACAGTTCACCGAGAAGTTTGCTGAGATTAACCGGGAGTTTGACAAGGTGTTCAAGGAGCTGTTCGGCGGCGGTAAAGGTACTCTTGAACTGATGGAGGATGAGGACATTCTTGAGGCAGGTGTACGGATCATTGCCCAGCCGCCGGGGAAGAAACTGCAAAATATGATGCAGCTGTCAGGTGGAGAGAAGGCGTTGACGGCCATTTCGCTTCTGTTTGCCATCCAGAATCTGAAGCCTTCACCCTTTTGTCTGCTGGATGAAATTGAGGCGGCGCTGGACGATTCCAACGTGGGGCGCTTTGCAAAATACCTGCACAAGCTGACGAAAAATACCCAGTTTATTGTCATTACACACAGAAGAGGCACCATGGAGCAGGTTGACCGGCTTTATGGTATCACCATGCAGGAGAAAGGCGTGTCCGCACTGGTCAGCGTCAATTTGATTGAAAAGGATCTGACAAACTGAAAGGAAACGGTATGAGCGAGGAAAAGAAGGGCTTTTTTGCCAGGCTTAAGCAGGGGCTGACTAAGACCAGGGACAATATTGTTCGGGGAATCGATTCGGTATTTAACGGGTTTTCGGCGATTGATGATGATTTTTATGAGGAACTGGAAGAAATCCTGATCATGGGAGACATCGGAGTAAACGCCACAAATGATATTCTGGAACGGCTGAAAGGCCAGATTAAAGAGAATCATATCAAAGAGCCGTCGGAGTGCAAGCAGCTGCTGATTGACAGCATCAGGGAGCAGATGCAGGTGGAGGCGGAGGCCTATGACTTTGAGAAAGAGAAATCTGTTATTATGGTTATAGGGGTCAACGGCGTGGGCAAGACTACTTCTGTGGGCAAGCTTGCGGGTAAACTGAAAGAAAACGGCAGGAAAGTGCTGATTGCCGCAGCGGATACCTTTCGGGCTGCCGCGGGAGACCAGCTTGCCGAATGGGCGAAGAGGGCGGATGTGCCCATGGTGGGTGGCGGCGAAGGAGCCGACCCGGCAAGTGTAGTGTTCGATGCCGTGACTGCAGCCAAAGCAAGAGGGGTGGATGTGCTGCTGATTGATACGGCGGGCAGGCTCCACAATAAGAAAAACCTGATGGAAGAGCTTCGCAAGATGAACCGCATTATTGACAGGGAATTTCCGGATGCCCACAGGGAGAACCTGATCGTGCTTGATGGCACCACAGGGCAGAACGCACTGGTACAGGCAAGAGAGTTTGGAGAAGTTGCGGACCTTACAGGCATTATCCTTACAAAAATGGACGGGACGGCGAAAGGCGGAATTGCGGTGGCAATCCAGTCGGAGCTGAAGATTCCCGTAAAGTATATCGGTGTCGGCGAGAGTATTGAGGATTTACAGAGATTTGATTCGGATGAGTTTGTAAACGCGCTGTTTGATGTGGACAGCAGCGATGATGACAAGGCCGATGGCGATTGAGAGACATAACTATTCAGAGCCTATTCGCAAGAGTTACAGGTTGTTAAAAATATATACGAGAGGTGTAATGATATGGAAGAACAGATGTTGACGCTGGAAAAATTTGAGGAGGCCGCGGAGACTGTCAAGCGGGTAACGCTGGAGACAAAGCTGATCTTCAGCGATTTTCTCAGTGGACAGACGGGAAACAAGGTTTATCTGAAACCGGAAAATATGCAGTTTACGGGTGCATATAAGCTGCGAGGGGCATACTATAAAATGAGCACGCTTTCTCAGGAGGAGAGAGCGAAGGGACTGATTACCGCGTCGGCGGGAAATCATGCTCAGGGAGTTGCATATGCAGCTAAATGTTACGGTTCAAAGGCGACGATTGTCATGCCTACAACCACACCGCTGATGAAGGTGAACCGAACCAAGAGCTACGGTGCGGAGGTGGTACTCCACGGAGATGTCTATGATGAAGCCTGCGCAAAGGCCTATGAACTGGCGGAGGAGCACGGTTATACCTTTATACATCCCTTTGACGATCTTGCTGTGGCCACGGGACAGGGGACCATTGCCATGGAGATTGTGAAGGAACTTCCGCTGGTAGACTATATTCTCGTTCCCATCGGGGGAGGCGGACTGGCTACCGGTGTATCGGTGCTGGCGAAGCTGCTGAATCCCAAGATTAAGGTTATCGGAGTGGAGCCTGCTGGCGCGAACTGTATGCAGGCATCTCTCGCTGCAGACAAGGTAACCACGCTTCCAACAGTTAACACGATTGCTGATGGTACGGCGGTGAAAACTCCCGGCAGCAAGCTGTTCCCGTATATTAAGGAAAATTTGGACGATATTATTACTGTAGAGGACAGGGAACTGGTGGTGGCGTTTCTGGATATGGTGGAAAACCACAAGATGGTGGTGGAAAATTCCGGCCTGCTGACGGTAGCTGCCCTGAAGCATCTTGAGGCAAAGGATAAAAAAGTAGTTTCCATCCTGAGCGGCGGCAATATGGATGTGATTACCATGTCCTCCGTGGTTCAGCAGGGACTGATCATGCGTGACAGGATATTTACGGTGTCTGTACTGCTTCCGGATAAGCCCGGCGAGCTGTGCAGGATTTCCGGTGTGATCGCCAATCTCGATGGAAATGTCATCAAGCTGGAGCATAACCAGTTCGTCTCTATCAACCGGAATGCGGCTGTGGAGCTTCGTATCACCATGGAGGCCTATGGAACGGAGCACAAGAGCCGGATCATAGAAGCGCTGGAAAAAGAAGGGTATCAGCCGAAGCTGATGCCGACAGTCATGTAAAAATCGTAGCGGAGAACTGAAAATATGTCGATGACGAAGGAACAGCAGGCGGAAATTAAGTTTGAGGAGAAAAAGACACTCAGACGCCGGGTGATGGATTATATCGAAATTACAGTAGCGTCCCTGCTGTATTCCATAGCGGTCAGTCTGTTTTTGGATCCGAATGCCCTGGCGCCCGGAGGGGTTACGGGTATTGCTATTATCCTGAACCGGATTACGGGGCTGGAGACAGGTACGCTGGTATTATGCATCAATATTCCCATTATTGCGGTGGGAACATGGAAGTTCGGCCTGCGGTTTATTCTGTCCACCATGTACTGTACGGCACTTACCTCAGGCCTCATCAACCTGTTTGCGCCTTTCGGTGCGGCCACCACAGATCCGTTTTTGGCGGCGGTGGCGGGCGGAGCTCTGATGGCGGTTGGTATCGGCCTGGTGTTCAAGGCGGGCGCTACCACCGGCGGAACAGATATTATCATCAAACTGCTGCGGCTCAGGTTTCCCTATCTTAAGACAGGAGTTCTGTTCCTGATCACAGATGCATTGATCGTGGCAGCATCGGCGTTTGTGTTTAAAAATGTGGATGTGGCGCTGTATGCGGGGCTGGTGGTATTTATCAACTCTGTGTTGCTGGATGTGGTGCTGTACGGGAGGGATGGCGCAAAGCTGATATTTATCATCAGTGACAGACATGAAGCAATCACAAAGCGTCTGCTGGAGGATCTGGACATCGGCGTGACTTACATTTCCGGTTCAGGTGCATACAGCGGCAAGGAAAAGAAAGTCATAATGTGCGCCATGAAAAAACAGATTTCCCCCCGGGCAGAAACTATAGTGCGGGAGGAGGATCCGGGGGCGGTTATGATTGTCACCAGCGCCACGGAGATTTACGGGGAAGGGTACAAGAGTATCTACAGCGAAAAGCTGTGAAGGCAGTAAATATATAACATTTTTTGATTCTTAAATACAATATGCAACGGTATCTCCGGCATCGCTCTTTTTCCTGTGATGTTTTGCCAATTTCTATTCTCTGTTTAGTTCCATCTATCATTTTCCTTCTGAAAAAGCGACGATTTCCTTGTATGTATGAATATTAATTCACCTTTCAAGGCTGACTCAAAACATTGAGTATTGACTTTGAGTGCATAATGAATTATGATAAATTAAAGTGATAAATATAAAACGAGTTAGAAAATATAATAAAGGAGAAACTTATGAAAAAGAGTTTATGTATCATGATGTGTATCTGTATTTTTTTGTCTTCAGCGATTTCTGTTCATGCAGGACAGATAGAAGAAAATGTGGGAAACACCATTACAGTTAATGAATGTGAGTACAATGCGCAACAATTTATGCAAAGAGTTATAGAATGCACGAAAAGCAGAGAGCCGATAGCATATACCGAGGATGAATGCGGGGATTTGATAGAGTTTCGTTATGATGACAACGGGTACAGAATAAAAAAGATAACCTCAAACGGAGAGTTTTGTTTCGAATATGATATAGACGGCAACCTTGTGAAGGAGATATTGCCCGACGGCGAAACGATTGATTATTTATACACGGTTAAGGATGGTCTTGCTACCATTTACGGATTAATGTATCAGGAAACGGAATATACATACATTACAGATAATGATGAAAACATTGCGGGCCTGTGTGACATGTCAGGGCAAGAAGTATGCATATACCAATATGATGAATATGGTTACCCTGTTCATATATACGAAGCAAGTATTGGCGGTGTTATAGAGCATTTTGACAATGTAAACGATCCCTTTGTTGGATGCGTAAATCCTATAAGATACCGTGGAGATTGTTATGATGCAGAGACAAAGATGTATTGCATAAAGGAGGGGGGATATTATAACACACAGGAAAACAAAGTAGTTGGAAACGATTATTACATTGACAAGCAGGAACTCTTTGGAGATCAGTATCAGGCTTTGGATACCGCGTTTAGGAATGGGTATAAGGAAAATGGAATGCGTATATCTTCAAATGATTATTATTTATATCTTGAGTATGCGGCTTTACAGTACTATGAGGCTAATTTGGGCGAATACACTGGAAGCTATTCGAATGCCGGGAATAGTTGGTATACAAATTTTAGCGGCGATAAACAATATTTTTTAGTTGCCCGGATAATATATGCGGAAAATACATATAAAGACGAAGATGATTGGTTAATGGAGAAAGTCTTCAGAGATAATCGTCAAGGAATTGGGTGGGCGATTTTAAACCGCTATTTAGAAGATATTTATCGGGATGATAACGGACTTTCATTGTATTTCTCGGACAGAAATTCCGTTCCTTCATTTTATTCAGTGCTGACTAAAAATTCAGCTTTTACTTCGATAAACGGAAATAATGCAAAAGGTTATATATCAACTGATAATGTGGCTTATCAAGAAGCATTTTGGATTGCTTCCTGTATGGAGGTATGCAGAAATTTTGAAGAATGGAACGCTGTTGTGCCAAGACCAACAGGTGTTACATCTCAATGTTACTTCAGAGGGTCTTTGTCCTCGACATCGGCACCAAACTCAACATGGAAGAATGTTATCTTTCCGGGATTTGAAACGGATTATACCGGCAGGGCAAATTATGCAGGATTTACATATTACAACATTATATCCAAATTTAATATACTGTTTTCTTATAGTACGGAAAGTCTGTATATAGACTCTTACTATTATAAGTAAGTTACATAACAGAGGGAGTGTGCTATGTTCAGAAAAAGATTACCTACCGTATTATTGGTATGCGCCCTGTGTCTTTTAAGTGGGACGGGCTGCGGGAACATGAAACAGGAAAGGGAATTGCTGGCACAGGCACAGGCGCTGATTGAGGAAAGGAAATATCCGCAAGCGATCGGACTTTTATCCGAGATAGCGGACAATAAAGATGCGGAAAAGCTGTTGGAACAGCTTTACTATGTGATATCAGGAGATTATATAGAGAATCTGGGAGTAGGGGCGGCTGCGATAGACAGAGAGGAGCATGTGCGTTTTATGGCCCATCCGGTCTATTTTGAAAATCTTTATGCAGGCCAGGAGGAAACCCTGAAAACGGTAGGAGAATGGAAAAATATCCGAAGACTGTCCGACGGCGAGTTAGGGTTAGACGCATTGGATAAAGACGGCGGCTTTTATACGGTCAGAGGGGCTTCCGGATATGACGATTATACGGAGAGAAATCGCCAGATAGCCGAACTCGAGCCGTTGAAGATGCTTTGTTCCTATATCTACGATTTCACCGTGCTGCGAATGGACGGAACGATCTGTGCATATGCTAAATACTCGGATTATCTGGAGCCGGATCCTGTAAAACAGCATATGGCCCGGTGGACGGACATAAAAGACATAGTATCGGGGCCGGATATGGTAGCGGTACTGCTCGGAGACGGTACTGTGGATTTTGTCTGTGCGGATTATACATCGTCATATGACGATATACTGGAATGGACGGACATCGTGGCTATTGATGGGCTTGGAGTGGTAGGGTGTATCGCGGGCCTTAAATCAGACGGGACGGTGGTGGTATCTAACCATGGCGTGGACCAAAATGGAGTGATTTATACAGACGCCTTCGAATGGTCTGATATCATCGCCATATCCAAGGGGTTTGAGAGCCTGCTGGGATTGAAGAGGGATGGAACTGTTGTGGCAGCCGGAAACCTTAGATCAGGGCAGGAGAACATAGCGGAGTGGACGGACATCGTGGCAATTTCCGCGGGGCAAGATATTCATGTGGGGCTGAAAAGAGACGGATCTATTGTTATAGCGGGAGATTTTGGAGGTATACTGGAGCTTCCGGATATGACAAGTATGAAGGATCTATATGTACCTGATGTGTCGGTAGATAATATTGATGAATCTGTTGCCGCTCAACCCTGAGAGGTAAAATTATTTCGCGCAAAATACACAGAAGCTTTGCGAAAATAAAGTGTAATCAAAGAAGAACTTTTTCGCGGAGAGATATATCTGGCCAAGATATGATTTGCAGTATAGGGAGTGAGTTTATGGAAAACAGAGAGGAGTATCATGCAATTCCGGATAAAGGATAAAGAAAGATGCAGGAACTCATTGTCTCGCAGGCGGCGTGACTTGCTGCAAGGCTGAACTGCTGCCTTTTAAGACGGGTGTCAAGAAAAAATACTTGACACCTGCTTTTTTATGTAGTAATATAGGCAGAGTCGGAAGAAAGTCAGAGGCAGTCAGGCAAAATGGATAAGATTTATGAGCAGACGATGCTGTTTGATTTTTACGGGGAGCTGCTGACGGAGCATCAGCGCTCGGTATATATTGATGCGGTGTACAACGATCTGTCCCTGGGGGAGATTGCCGAAGAGCGCGGCATCAGCAGACAGGGCGTGCATGATCTGATCAGGAGATGCGATAAAATACTTAAGGGTTATGAAGACAAGCTTCATCTGGTAGAGCGTTTTACCAGGGCGAAGGAGACTGTCAGGGAGATTCAGGAACTGTCCGGGGCAGGAACGGATGAGGATTTTTCCGGGGAACGGATTTTCAGGCAGGAAGCCAAAGGACAGACGAAGGAAGAACTGCGGGGCAGGCTGCGGCGGATAGGCCAGCTGTCTCAGGAATTGTTGAAGGAATTATAGCACGGGCTGACGAGTGGCGTGGAAGTGAGCAATAAGGAATTATAAGGAGTCGCAAGTGGCATTTGAGAGTTTAACGGATAAACTACAGAGAGTATTTAAAAATCTGCGCAGCAAGGGCAGACTTACCGAGGCGGACGTCAAGGCGGCGCTGAAGGAAGTAAAGATGGCGCTGCTGGAAGCGGATGTCAACTTCAAGGTTGTGAAACAGTTTATTAAGGCCGTGGAGGAGCGGGCAATCGGCCAGGACGTGATGAACGGCCTGAATCCCGGCCAGATGGTCATCAAGATTGTAAACGAAGAGATGATTGCCCTCATGGGAAGCGAGACCACGGAGATTGCCATGCAGCCCGGAAAAGCCGTCACCGTTATCATGATGGCCGGTCTTCAGGGTGCCGGTAAGACCACTGCCGTGGCAAAGATAGCCGGGAAACTCAAGACAAAGGGAAAGAAATCTCTGCTGGTGGCCTGCGATATATACAGACCGGCGGCAGTGGAGCAGCTGCAGATTAACGGAAGGAAGCAGGAAGTGGACGTGTTCGAGATGGGGACGGATCACAAGCCTGTGGAAATTGCAAAGGCGGCCATTGCCCATGCGGAGAAGAACGGGCATAATGTAGTTATTCTGGATACTGCGGGACGTCTTCACATTGATGAAGACATGATGGCGGAGCTTCAGGAGATCAAAAGCAGTGTGGCGGTGCACCAGACTTTGCTGGTGGTGGACGCCATGACCGGACAGGACGCCGTGAATGTGGCTAAGGAGTTTGACGAAAAGGTCGGAATAGACGGAGTCATTCTCTCCAAGATGGACGGTGACACCAGAGGCGGCGCGGCGCTTTCCATAAAGGCTGTCACAGGGAAACCGATTCTGTATGTCAGCATGGGCGAGAAACTCTCCGACATGGAGCAGTTCTATCCGGACCGAATGGCAAACAGGATTCTGGGCATGGGAGATGTGCTGTCCCTGATTGAGAAGGCTCAGGAAAGCATTGACATAGACGAAGAAAAGAGCCGCGAGATGGCTGGCAGAATGAAGAAGGGTAAGTTTGATTTTGAGGACTACCTGGAGAGCATGAAGCAGATGCGTAACATGGGCGGTCTGGCAAGTATTCTGGGCATGCTTCCCGGCATGGGGATCAAGAGTGCAGATATTGACTCAGATGCTTCTGACAAACAGCTGAGGCAGTCAGAGGCAATCGTCCTTTCCATGACAAAGGAGGAGAGGCGGAATCCGAAGCTGCTGAATCCCCAGAGAAAACACCGCATCGCCAAAGGTGCCGGAGTGGATATTGCGGTTGTGAACCGCTTTATCAAGCAGTTTGAGCAGAGTCAGAAGATGATGAAGCAGTTCGGAGGCGGCGGAAAGCACGGACGGGGAATGTTCGGCGGATTTCCCGGCATGAAGGGCGGGTTCCCGTTTTAAAGAGGAATGTTTTCATGATGAATATAGGTGAACGCCGGCAGGCGGGAAACCTGTTCATATACAGGGCGAAGGCCCAAATAACCAATACAAAAAGTAATAGATGGAGGAAAAAACAATGGCAGTAAAAATCAGATTGAGAAGAATGGGACAGAAGAAAGCTCCTTATTATAGAATCGTTGTAGCTGATTCTCGTTCCCCCAGAGACGGAAGATTTATTGAGGAGATCGGCACCTATGATCCCAGCACAAATCCCAGCACGTTCAAGGTAAATGAGGAGCTGGCAAAGAAGTGGCTGGCTAACGGCGCGCAGCCCACCGAGCAGGTGGCTAAGCTGTTCAAGGTGGCCGGTATCGAAAAATAAATTCTGAGTCTTTGGAGGTGGCTTATGAAGGAATTAGTTGAAGTAGTGGCGAAAGCGCTTGTAGACAATCCGGATGAGGTTGTTGTGACCGAGAAGACCGAAGGCAGAAATACAGTCATCGAACTTCATGTAGCTGCGTCCGATATGGGTAAAGTTATCGGCAAGCAGGGCAGAATTGCGAAGGCAATCCGCGCTGTTGTGAAGGCTGCATCATCCAAAGATAACAAAAGAGTGGATGTTGAGATCGTGTAGTAGTAAAGGTGGGGAGGAACAAACCTTGTTCCTCCTCGTTTTATATGTACAGAGCTGCATGTAGAATATAGATTGCAGCAGCTCTTAATAGCTAAGCTTTATAATGATTTACAGATTGAGGAAGGACATAGTCAACATGGAAGATTTTTTTCAGGTGGGGGTGATTACCTCTACCCATGGAATAAAAGGAGAAGTAAAAGTGTTTCCCACAACGGATGACGCGAAGCGGTTTAAACGCCTGAAGGAGGTCATCCTGGATACGGGAAAGGAGCGTCTTGACCTTGAGATAGAAGGAGTAAAATTCTTTAAGCAGTTTGTCATCCTGAAATTCAAGGGAATTGACAATATCAATGATGTGGAAAAATACCGCAGGGCATCTCTTCTGGTTACCAGAAAGAACGCTGTCAAACTGGAAAAGGACGAGTACTTTGTGGCTGACCTGATAGGACTGAAGGTACAGAATGAGGATGGCAGTGAGATGGGTTCCCTGCGGGATGTGATAGAGACCGGGGCCAACGACGTATATGTCATTGACCTGGATGACGGGAGAGAACTGCTTCTGCCCGCTATCAGGCAGTGTGTCATGGAAGTCGATGTGGAGGCGGGCTTTATCAGAATTCACATTCTGGAGGGACTGCTGGAGCCGTAAGATTTGAGGGGCGGCCTGTAATGTCATTTCGATCAATACAAGTGACGGTCGCCTCTGAAATGACATTGCAGCTAACATGTATGTTACAGAAAGGTATGATTGTGATATGAAATTCCACATATTAACGCTGTTTCCGGAGATGGTCCGGCAGGGGCTGGAAACCAGCATTATCGGCCGGGCGGTGGACAGGCAGCTGATTGAGCTGAACACGGTCAATATACGGGATTTCACTCAGGAAAAGCATGGCAGAGTGGACGATTATCCCTATGGCGGCGGTGCAGGCATGCTGATGCAGGCACAGCCTGTTTTTGATGCCTGGAAATCTGTTTGCGGGGTATGCAGGCATATCCGTACAGTTTACGTCACGCCCCAGGGAGAACCCTTTACACAGAGGAAGGCGCAGGAACTTGCCGGGGAGGAGGAGCTGGTCATTCTCTGCGGGCACTACGAGGGCATTGACGAAAGGGTTTTGGAGGAGACGGTGACGGATTATATCTCCATAGGAGACTATGTGCTCACCGGAGGCGAACTTGCCGCTATGGTGATCGTGGATGCGGTGGCCAGGCTGGTGCCCGGAGTTCTGGGAAATGAAACCTCGGCGGAGGCAGAGAGCTTTCACGGAGATTTGCTGGAGTATCCGCAGTATTCCCGACCGGAGGTATGGCATGGGAAGCGGGTGCCGGAGGTGCTTTTGTCCGGCAACCATGGCAAGGTGAATCAGTGGAGGCTGGAGCGCGCGATAGAGCGGACAGCTGCGGTGCGTCCTGACCTGTATCAAAAGTATGAGGAGAAACAGGCGGTAATCAGGAGACTGGCAAAGGACAAGCGGAATCATATTCATATTATGGAGAGCCTAGGGAGAGGCCGCGGAGAAATCCTGTACCGGAAGGGAGAACAACTGCTGGTGGAGGACAGGGATGCAAAGACCTGTATGCTGCTCTGTGGAGATGACGGGGACATTGAAAAGTTGTTGTCTGCGATCCCTGAACAGACGAAGTGGTGTGTGGTCATCCAGGAGCGTCTGATGGAAGAACTGATGGCAAGAGGCTTCGGGGTCTGGGGAAAGTGCAGCCAGTACCTGTATACTGCCGGAAACTCCCTGACAGTGCGGCACAAGGATATTCGCAGACTAGGCATCGGGGATTTGGACTATATCAGTGAACATTATTCGCATGGGACAGCAGAATATATGGAAAGCCGCATTCTGAATGGCGTGATGTACGGTGCATTTGCAGATGACAGACTGATAGGCTTTATCGGCACCCATGATGAGGGCAGTATGGGTATGCTTTATGTGGACGAGCACTACCGCCGGCAGAGTATTGGAGAAGCTCTGCTGTCATACAATATAAACCGCACTCTGGAGAGAGGCCGGATTCCCTATGGTCATGTGTTGGAAGGCAATACGGTGTCGGAGCGCCTTCTGGAAAAGCTGGGACTGTACAAGGCGGGCAGGCCGGTGTGGTGGATGGAGCATAGATTTTGACATCAATGAAAAAAGAAGTTTGATAACAGTTTCGCCAAACGATTACAATCTAATTATATTATGCTGCGACAGGAAAGGTTGTATGACAGGAAATATGAAGCGCACGGAGAAAATTGTTGAATATTGTCCGAATGTGGGCTATAATAATGCCGTTAGGAATTAATTAGGTTTGTATTCCATAATATCTGAAACACTGCAGTGTAATATTGAGCACAGGTTATCGATGGTAGCAGTGCTCACGGGGTTATTCTTTCGTAAGCGATCCAGTTGTCCTGTACTGATGCCATATCTTTTAATTAAGTCATATTGGGAAATATTTTTTTCCTTCAGAGTATGCCATAGGGGCTGATAATCAATCATAGACAGTGTACCTCCTCTCATAGTCTATGATTCCATTGTGGCATATTTCTTATTAAAGAAATATTGCCCGCAAAAGGGCTATATTTAAATTGTATGCAGCGGCAGGTACAAACGGGAATGCAAGAGGTGGAGTCATGAACAGATGTTATCAATGCATGCGGGAGTACGAAGAAGAGTATGATATCTGTCCTTATTGCGGCGGGGAAAGAAATTCAAAGCCGAAGGAACTGTATTTTCTGACACCGGGTACAATGATTGCGGACAGATATGAAATCGGAGTTTCCATAGGAAGCGGGGGCTTTGGAATCACCTACAAGGCATGGGACTGCACTTTATCAAAGGTGGTTGCGGTAAAGGAATATTATCCGGCAGGAATGGTAAACAGGGTGCCGGGTGAAAAAAAGCTGATCATTTATTCCGGCAGCAGGGAGAAGGAATGTGCCAACGGAAAGATCCGCTTTTTAGAAGAAGCGAGAAATATGGCAAAATTTAACACCCATCCAAATATTATCAATGTCTACGATTTTTTTGAAGAAAACAACACTGCATATATTATCATGGAATTTTTGGACGGAGCAAACTATAAGGAGTACATAAAAGAGCAGGGAGGCAGGGTTCCTCCGGACAAGGCGCTAGAGGTGACGCAGGCAGTACTTTCGGCTCTTTCGGAGGTTCACAAAAACGGTATCCTGCACCGTGATATCAGTCCTGATAATATCTTTATGTGCAGTGATGGGCACATAAAGCTGATTGATTTCGGCGCGGCAAGATTTTCGGCAAAGGATGAGGAACGGACAAGATCCGTAATTCTGAAACCGGGCTTTGCGCCGCCGGAGCAGTATCAGACCAGGAGCAGACAGGGACCGTGGACGGATATTTATGCGGTAGCCGCCACTCTGTACAGGGCAGTTACAGGAACATTGCCGGAGGAATCCGTCAACCGAGTGGAGGAGGATTTGCTGACGGAGCCGGAAAAATTCTGTCCTGAACTGTCGCATAATCTGAATAATGCTATTATGCGCGCTATGGCGTTACAGTATGAGCTGCGATTTCAGAGCGCGGAGGAATTTCAGAAGGCGCTTCAGGGCGAGGCATCCATCCGCAATGTAGGAAAAGAATTGAAGGCAAGAAAAATCCGCAGATTTTTATCTATTGCGGCCATCAGTGCAGCTGCTCTTATTGGTATTCAGATTTGTCTGAAAGTGGTGGAACAAAGGAAAGCCGCCGCTGCGATACTGGAGCCTGCGGACATTTCCATCTGGATATGCGCGGATACAGAGGAGTCTGTATCGGAAAAAAGAGCGATTCTGGAGGAGGCGCTTGCGGAGTTTCAAACTGATTATCCTCAGATTGCCATTGAAATACAATGTATGGAAAAGCAGGAGTATGAGACGGTCCTTCGTGCCGCCATGCAACAGGGCACAGCTCCCACACTGTTTGACAGTTCCTGCCTTATGCAGGAAGATTTTGACTATCTGGAGAATATATCCGGCGTATTTGATTTTATCAACACGGGAGACTACTGGTTTCTGAATCGATATACACAATTTTTCCCGAATAAAAAGCAGCTGCCCATGTCCTTTCAGATGCCTGTGGTTTATTATAACATGCTTGTAAATACAGAAGACAAACAGGTAAAGGAACTGGTGGAGGAGGGAAATTTCATCGTTTGCAGGGAGGGGTTTTTGACGTGGTATAACCTGTACCGGGCCCGGGAGCCTGTCTCCAATTTCCTGTTGCCTGAGGAGATGGAACCGGTATGGGATCAGGTGACGGATAAGGAGCGGTTCTTAGCGGGAGAAAGCGCTTGTCTGATAGCGGATACTTCAATATACAGCTGGATACAGGCAAACCTGCCGGGAATCTATAAGATGGGATTTTTTGAAAGGGCGGGAATGATGGGCAGTTTTCAGGATTACTTCAGCATCAGCAGTACTGCGTCGGAAGAAGAAAAGCAGGCCGCTGTACAGGTGCTGGTTTATCTTCTGGCAGATACCGCACAGGATGTCTGCTATGTGCAAAATGGAGACTGCATACCTTTAAATAAAAAAATATATGCTGCCTATGTGGAGATAAACAGGGAGTTTGAAAATCTCTCAGACGGTTTTTCCAAGGTGGATATGGCAGGGGAAAATCAGGCATTTCTGGATATGTGGATGAAAGACAAGAGCAAACAGGAGCAATAAAGAAATGGAGAAAAAAAAGAATACTTTAATGCAGAGATGTCTGGGCTGCATGGAAGAATTTGAAGAGGAATACGAGATCTGTCCGTATTGCGGCTATGAGACAGGCACTCCGCCAAAGGAGGCATATCATATGCTGCCCGGGACAATATTGGCGGGACGTTATCGGATAGGGCGTGTGCTGGGCTTCGGCGGCTTCGGAGTGACTTACATAGGCTGGGATGAGTTGCTTTTGAGAAAGGTTGCGATCAAGGAATATCTGCCCGGTGAATTTTCTACAAGGATACCGGGCCAGACAACGATCACTGCTTATGAAGGAGAGCGTTCAGAGCAATTCAGCAGTGGTCTGGGGAAATTCCTGGAAGAGGCAAAAATGCTGGCAAAGCTGGAATCGGCAAACGGTGTGGTACGCATCTATAACAGCTTTCAGGAAAATAATACGGCGTATATTGTCATGGAATATCTGGAAGGGCGTACTCTTAAGGAATATCTGGAATTGAATGAAAAACTGTCCGTGGAGGAGGCAAAGGAAATCCTGCATCCCATAGTCACTGCTCTGAAAGAGGTGCATGCAATGGGAATCATGCACAGGGACATTGCGCCGGACAATATCTTCCTGACTAATGACGGCAAGGTAAAGCTTTTGGATTTCGGTGCCTCACGCTTTGCGACAACCTCACACAGCAAAAGTCTTTCCGTCATAATTAAGCCGGGCTATGCGCCGGTGGAGCAGTACCGCAGCCGCGGAGACCAGGGCCCGTGGACGGATGTCTATTCGCTTGCGGCGGTGCTTTATAAAATGGTGACGGGTATAACGCCTGAAGATGCCATGGAGCGGGTGGAAAAGGAAGAACTGAAAAAGCCTTCCAAACTGGGGGTTGATATTTCCAAGAACACTGAGCATGCCATTATGAACGCCCTCAATATTAAAATCGAGGACAGGACACAGGATACGGAAATATTTGAGAAAGAATTGTACGGAAATGAAAAGGTTAAGCTTAAGTTTGTGCATTTAAAGAAAGCGGACGTGGGGAAATGGCCGCTTTGGGCAAAACTGACAACCTCTGCAGCAGTGCTTACGGTTGTAGTATTTGCAGGACTTCTTGCCACTGGTGTTATCGATTATTCCAGATTGATTCCGGAGGGTTTTGCACTGCCTGAGGGAATGACGCGCGTACCGAATCTTGTAAATGAGGAAGTGAATATGGCGAATTCCATGATGGCGGATGCGGAACTCATCATGCAGATTGTGGACAAGCAGTATTCGGAATACGTACCTATGGACATGGTTCTTTCTCAGAACGTAAACAGGGGGAAAATCGTAAAGATAGAGAATGTGGTTGAAGTTGTAGTCAGCGGTGGCAGGGAGCTTGTGGTGATACCGGATATGTGCGGGTATCAGAAGGAAAGCGCTTTGGAGGCATTGGCGGCGCTGGGACTTGTGCTGGAGATACGGGAAGAATACGGGGCCTTTGAGGCTGGTGCGGTCATGGCACAGAGCCCGGAGGCCGGTATGCAGGCGTACAGGGGAGATACCATCGTGCTGACGGTTTCTCTTGGGCTTGATACCTGGCTGGATGAAGAGACCGAAATAGAAATACCGGACTTTACAGGTATGTCGATGAAACAGGCCACGGAAAAGGCAGCGGAAATGGGAATTTATCTGGTGAAAGCGGGTGAGAAGGCAAGCGCGCTTTCACCGGGCACTATTCTGGAGCAGACTCCGCAGGCGGGAACATCTGGGCACCAGGGGGATGTGATTCAGATCATAACGGCAGCGGAACAACGTCCTGTATATGTGCCGGATGTACAATACAAGGAAATGGCGGATGCCTCTGCGGAGTTAGAGGCGCTGGGTTTTGTAGTCACCGTAGAATATGAAGAAAGCAGTATGGTGGCAAAGGACCGGGTCATCTGGCAGAGCGTTGCGGCTAATACGGAAGCTAAAACGGGAACGAAAATTGTTCTTACGGTCAGCAGCGGTACGGAGACAGTGAACCAGATCATTGCGCAAAAGCCCCAGTGGTCGGAGTGGGTAACAGAGCTGCCTGAGAGAGTAAACGGTTCCGGCTATGAAATCGAGTCAAAACCTCAGTACAGCTTCCGGGATAAATCTCTAACTACTTCGGCGAAGGAGGAGTTGGATGGCTGGACGCTCTATGATACAACCACGGCACAGGGTGAATACGGCCAATGGAGTGCTTGGTCTACCGATAAGCCGGCAGTTCAGGAGGGTCGGGAAATCAGTGAGAAGACACAATACTCTTATTCGGATTATGAGACGAAGAAGTCGGACAAGGAATCTGAAAGCGGCTGGAAAATGATTGATACCCGCACCTATTTTCTGGAGGATTACGGGGACTGGAGCGGGTGGAGTTCGACACCTGTGAACGGCAGTGATACGAGAAAGGTGGAGATCCAGTATCGGACCCGCAAAAAAGAATTTAAAGACGCGAATACGAATACACTGTCGGGATATACCCTTTATGGTGACAGAACGCCGAGCTATGGAGAGTGGTCCGGCTGGAGTGAGACGCCTGTAACATCCGGTGAGACGCTGGATGTAAGGACGGAGCAGCGGACCGGGACAAGGTCAGTGTATGACAGAACGGAATACAATTATTACTATTGGAAGTATTGGTATGCGGAAGAGGGTCAGTATTACTACACCTGGTCACAGGCTTTTGCAGAGCCCCGTGGCGGTAAATATTCTGAAACGGGCTGGCGTGCCGCGATGCCCTATTTGTTTGCTTACTATCAAGGTCATGCGGCATACAGTGATAATCCGAATTCCATGTCGAATCCAGACGCACATATACCTTGGTATTTAGGGGGCCAGCGAGATGTCTACCGCGACGAAACCTACACCTATACCGTATACAGCAGCCGTACCATCACCTATACCTATCATTTCTGGAAATGGGGCGGCTGGTCTGACTGGACTAATAGTGCAGCAGCTCCAAATGACAATACGCAGGTAGAAACCCAATACCGCTATGCGGACAAAATACCTCACTACGAGTACACCCACGAGCGTTGGACGGATTATTCGGCGTGGGGCGATACGGCGTATACGGAGAGCACGACGCGGAAGGTTAAGACCCAGACGGTATATAAGTACAGAGACAGGACGGATGTAGTTACCTATCATTTTTATCAGTGGGGTGCATGGAGCGACTGGCGTGATGAAAGGGCGGAAAAGTCCGATTCCCGCCAGGTACAGCAGCGCACGCTGTATCGATACAGGCCCAAATAAAGAGAGCCTGATAGAGATAGACAGATGCAGAGAATCCGATACAGAGAGTCCGATACAGACAGTCAGATACGGACAGGAAGGGTGGTTGACAGCAGATGGAGATTACATATGCAATCAGCACATTCCCCGGAGACAGGGAGCCGAATGAGGATTTTGCCGCTGCGGAATACAGCGGGGGCCGGTATTGTTTTACGGTGGCGGACGGTCTTGGAGGACATGGCAGGGGAGAGATAGCGTCAAGGCTGGTATGCGAGACGGCACAGCACTATTTTAAAGAACATGGTGAGTGTTCGATTGAGACAATGTTTGAAGCGGCACAGGAGAAGCTTTTGGAGAAGCAGCGTGAAGAGAATGCCGTGGATGCCATGAAGACCACATTAAACGTGCTTGTTGTGAGCGGAAATGGCATACAGGGCGGACATGTAGGAGACACCAGGAGCTATTACTTCAAAAACAATAAAATGGCGTCAAGAACAAAGGATCACAGTGTTCCGCAGATGATGGTATCCATGGGGGAGATCAAGGATAAGGATATCCGGCATCATGTGGACAGAAACAGGCTTCTGCGCGTGATGGGAATTGAGTGGAATAAGCCACAGTACGTACTTTCCAGGGAGGTGAAGCCGGGGCATAAGCAGGCATTTCTTCTGTGTACGGACGGATTTTGGGAGTACATTGAGGACAGGGACATGGAAAAGTGCTTAAAAAAAGCAAATGATGTGCAGGGCTGGCTGGATGCAATGAACGCTATTGTGCGCCAAAACGGAAAAGACAGTGATATGGATAATTATACTGCACTTGCAGTATGGATTCATTAAGGAGATTTATGCACACGCAAATACTGACCGATGGACCAATCCTGTGTGCTGCATCCATTCAGGGAAGCCGTGACAGGCAGGAGGATTATTACATCTGCAGGCAGAAGGAAGGCAGAACCATGGCGGTAGTCTGTGACGGTATGGGCGGCATGCGCGGAGGAAATATTGCAAGCCGTTTTGCCGCGGAGCAGATGGCGGAATCGCTGGAAAAAGTGAAGTCTACAGAGAGTATGCACAGTTTTTGGAAACAGGAGCTTGAGAGACTGGATGATGGGGTTTTCGGACTGCGCGATTCCCAGGGGATACGCTTAAAGGCCGGGACAACTATGGTTGCGGTGCTGCTGCAGGAAGGTAAGCTGCACTGGTTTTCCGTGGGGGACAGCAGGTTTTTCTTTATGAGGGAGCATAAGCTGCACTGTGTAACGCGGGAGCATAATTATGCGATGCTGTCGGAGGAAAACACATGTGATGAGAAGAAGGAGCAGCTGATCAGTTATCTCGGAATGGGAGCGGCGGAACTTTTTGACGGAAGCAATACCTCCTTTATGACACGAAGGGGGGATAGACTGCTGCTCTGTACAGACGGTTTATCACGAACCCTGAAGCAGGAAGAGCTTGCAGCCATTTTGGACAGTGGTAAAGCGCCGGAAGCCGTCTGTGTTGATCTTCAGGAGGCTCTGGAAGCAAAGAAGCAAGTGAGGCAGGATAATGCCACATGGGTGGTAATTAAGGTGTAATGAGAAGCACGAATGAGGAAAGTTTGGAGCTAAAGTTCCAAATATTGAAATTTGTGCCTGCCGGAGGCGGGTATGGGGGTGTAAAGATGAACAGAGTAATTTGCATAAAAGGTCATTTTTATGACGGGGATAAATATGAGACATGTCCCCATTGCGCGTCGGGGGCGGAAGCAATCAGACAGGATCCCTTCTCCGTAAGGCACAGTGAGCTGGAAGAGGAAAAAATAAGCGGAAGGAAGAACGAGGGAAAAGTCCGGCGTGAAAAGGGCGGATTCTTTCATCGCGGGAAAAAAGAGGAGGCAGCATTAAAATCGGCAGTCAAGCCGACTACTAACACTGTTCGGGGGACGGTTCTGCTTCAGGTAAATGCGGAAGCAGAAATACCGCAGCAAAAATCTGAGCATAATCCTGAGCAGGCACCTGATCAAAGAGCAAGCGCTCCGGCGACGGGGCAGGAAGCGATAAAGCAGGGAACAATAGGACAGGGCACAATTGAGCAGGGAGCAATTGAGCAGCAAGCGCAAAATAGCCAGGAGAGTGTTTCAAAGTCTTTAAGCGCTGCTTTTGCCGCATCGGCACAGACCGGTGAAACAGGCGATGAGGGAAAAACCGTTGGATATTTTTCTACGGGCAAAACCGATCCGCCGGTAGGTTATCTTATCTGTACTGCGGGTGAGGATTACGGTATGGGATTTCCGTTAAAAACAGGCAACAATTCCATAGGGCGATCTGTGTCCATGGATGTGGTAATTATGGATGAAAAGGTATCAAGGGAAAAGCAGGCGTTTGTCATGTACGAACCGATAAAAAGGGAATTTTATATGAAGCCCGGGGAGGGCACAGGACTGTGCTATTTAAACGGAGAGCTTGTGCTGGGGCCGGTTAAAATGAAGGCGTTTGATCTGATCATGCTGGGAGATACAAAGCTGATGCTGATACCGGTCTGCTGTGAGAGGTTCAGCTGGGAGGAAGTGAAGTGAGATGCCTGTTTGCAGGTGTTGAATCAGGTTATTGAAAGGACAGATTCGAGAAAGAGGGTGAAGTATGAGCATTGTCATATCCGCTTATGTACAGACGGCGTTTTGTGAATTTCTATTGCCAGCGGTCAACAATACGGACACGGAGATTGAACTGCAGAGAGGGATTTTTAACCTGCCGGAGGATGTGATTCTGCATCTGGAAATTGTGGAGAAGGAATGGTATCTGCGTGAGACAGAGCAGTATACCCTTTCCAGACAAAAGGGAGAGCAGGGGGAGCCCTTACGGGATGGAGATATATTCACTATCTATGAGAAACGGGGTAACAGGATTTCTATGATTGTACGGGAGACAGAGGTGGCATTTTCCGTATTCCGAAAGTATGACATTACAGCACTGCAGAGCCTGGCTATAGGCAGTGAGCCGGATAATCAGATTGTCTATCAATATCAGGGGTTGGTTTCCGGACATCATGTCTTCCTGCAGCGTACGGTGCAGGGATTTTGTGTGAAGGATGTCAGCTCTAACGGCACTTTTATAAACGGCAGGAAAGTAAATGACAGCCAGGAATTAAAGATTGGGGACTGCATCAATATTTTCGGGCTGAAGTTGGTGTATCTGGGCAGCCTGATAGCGGTATATACTCCTGCTGAAAATGAGTGCGTAGTGTCTGCGTCAATCCCAAAGTATATACCGCCCAATGTACCGATACAGGAAGGAAAAAATAAAGCGAAGGAGGACCGGAAATTCTTCCATCGCGCCCCCAGAAATTATCAGAAACTTGAGACGGATGCGATAGAAATTGAAGCACCTCCTGCACCCAGAGAAGAGAATAAGCGGCCGCTCTGGATGGTGATAGGGCCGTCCTTTACTATGATGATACCCATGCTGTTGGGCAGTATGCTGGCAATTATGAATGCTCGCTCCTCCGGCAGCAATTCCGGTATGTATATGTACACCGGTATTATTACTGCCGCGGGAAGCGCGCTGATCGGTGTATTCTGGGCAATCACCAATCTCCGCTATAGTAAAAAAGAAATTCTTCGCAGCGAGGAGATACGGTTCCGGACATATGGGGATTATCTGGTAAAACAGGCGGATTATATCAGAGAAAAGTACGAAAAGAGCCGCAATACCTTACATACTTTGTATCCCGCGGCAGATGTGGTAACTGATTACGGGGATAGCAGTGTTGAATTGTGGAACCGTAATTCCAGACATGAGGATTTTATGCGGCAGAGGCTGGGAACAGGTAACATTCCTTTTCAAATGGCTATCAATGTGCCGAAGGAACGCTTTACATTAAAAAGTGATGAACTTTCCGAGAGACCCCGGATGATACAACGGGAATTCAACATGCTTTATGATGTGCCTGTGGGTGTAGACCTGCTTTCTCACAGACTGATCGGTGTGGTGGGAGGTGCAAAAAAGCAGGGCGCTTTTGACATTGTGAGGCTGCTTTCGGCACAAATAGCGGCAAACAACTGCTATACAGATGTGAAGCTGGTCTATATTTATGACGGGAAGAAGGATGAGGAGAGCTGGGAGTATGCCCGCTGGCTGCCGCACGTATGGAGTGAGGACAAAAAGACACGTTTTGTAGCCAGTGACAAGTCCGAGGCAAGCGACGTACTCTTTGAGCTGACGAGTGTGCTGCGCATGCGCTCAGAGGATGAGCAGATGAAGAAACGCACTTTGCCTAAGCCTTATTATGTGCTGGTTGTTTCGGATGTGGCGCTGCTGGATGGAGAACTTGTCACAAAATATATTTATGGTGGTGAGGTATGCTGTGGACTGACAACCCTGATTTTGGCTGAGTCCAGGGAGCAGCTTCCCAATGAGTGCGAGTACTTCCTACAGAAGGACGCGGATTTCTGTGGCATTTATAATCTTGCGGACGAGGAGAGCCTTACGATTCATTTTGACACAGTGTCTGCGGAACAGATGGAGCGATTTGCCAGAAGGCTGCTGCCTGTTGAAGTGCGGGAGACGGAGAAAGGACGGGACATCCCGGGCAGCCTCAACTTTTTTGAAATGTACAATGTGCAGCGTCCTGAGCAACTGGGGGCGGAAGAGCGGTGGCGCAAAAATCGCACTTATGAGAATATGCGCGCCCTGATCGGAGCTAAGGAGGGCGGAGTTCCCTGTTATCTGGATGTGCATGAGAAATATCACGGGCCCCATGGACTGGTGGCAGGAACTACAGGTTCCGGCAAGTCCGAAACACTGCAGACCTACATACTGTCACTTGCTATTAATTACAGCCCTGATGATGTCGGTTTTTTTATCATCGACTATAAAGGGGGAGGCATGGCGGGATTGTTTGACGGACTGCCTCATATGATCGGTTCCATTTCCAATCTGTCCGGCAGCCAGGTGCGCAGGGCCATGGTTTCTATTAAGAGCGAAAACCGCAGGCGGCAGAGGATTTTCAGTGAAAATAATGTTAATAACATTAACCTTTACACCAAGCTTTACAAAAACGGAGAGGCAGCAGTGCCTGTTCCTCATATGTTTATCATTATTGATGAGTTTGCGGAGCTGAAGCGCGAAGAGCCGGAATTTATGAAAGAGCTTATTTCAGTGGCGCAGGTGGGGCGGAGCCTGGGCGTGCATTTAATCCTTGCCACCCAGAAGCCCAGTGGCACGGTGGACGACAATATCTGGAGCAATGCGAAATTCCGCCTCTGCCTCAGGGTACAGGACAGACAGGACAGCAATGATATGCTGCATAAGCCGGATGCTGCCTATATCACCCAGGCAGGACGCGGCTATCTGCAGGTGGGTAATGATGAGGTTTATGAATTGTTCCAGTCGGGATACAGTGGAGCTGCATATGATGAAAACAGCACTAATGTAAAGACGGAGATTGCGACCATGCTTTCTCTCCCGGGCAAAGCGGCATTGGTGGGAAACAGCTTAAAAAGCAGACAGCAGGCGCAGATGCGCAACAATTGGGTTCAGAGGCTCTTGCAGGCAGTAAAAACCGCTGCGGATGGAATGCAGCTGCCGGTTCCGCACTTTGCTGCGGATGCAGATCGCATGGATGCGTTTTTTGCACAGGCAGAGCAAATGAAACTGGAGTATCCGTATTCTGACTATAACATGCGCAGGGTAGAGGACCTGATACAACTTTATGCGGAACATTACGAGCAGCTGGGAGCACTTCCGTTAAAGGAGCAGGCCCGGGAAATCATCGACAGGGCGGACCGTCAGCACAGAAAGCTGCCTGAGAACAAGGGAAAAACCCAGTTGGATGCCGTGATCGGATATCTGGGCAAAGTGGCAAGAGAAGAAGGCTATGTCCATCAGATGCAGCTGTGGCTGCCGCCTTTGCCTGAAGTGATCTATCTGAAAGATCTGCAGGGATACGGGAGCGGTATTTTTGACGGGACGGATTGGACGGAACGTTCTTCGGGATTCGGCAAGTGGAATCTTGCGGTGCCCGCAGGTCTGTGCGATGATCCGGTGAACCAGGCACAGATGCCGCTGATGGTGAATTTTGCAGAAGGTGGAAATGTGGCTGTCTGTGGAACGATTGTCAGTGGGAAGAGCAGTTTCCTGCAAACGTTGCTCTTTGCTCTGATCGAGCATTATCCGCCGAATTGGGTTAATATTTATGCCATTGATTTCAGCAGCCGGATGCTTTCCTGTTTTGAACAGGCTCCCCATGTAGGCGGTGTAATGTGCGAGGAAGACATAGAGAAGATTGATAAATTCTTTCACATAATGGATGGTATTATTGAGGAGCGAAAGAAGCTGTTTTGTGGCGGTAATTATGTTCAGTATGTACAGGCCGGCGGTGTGAGGCTTCCTGCGGTGGTGGTGGCTGTTGACAATGTGGGTGACTTCCGGGAAAAGACGGAAAATAAATATGACGACAGGCTGCTGCGTCTGACCAGGGAAGGCGTGAGCTACGGAATTTATCTGGTACTGTCTGCCGCAGGTTTTTCTTCCACGGAAATCACCACAAAGATGGGAGACAATATCAAGACGGTTATCTGCCTGCAGATGAACGATAAATATGCCTATACTGACGCGCTGCGCGTAAGCGGCATCGAGGTATTGCCGGAGAGCAATGTGAGGGGAAGAGGCCTTGCCCTGGTGGGGGAGAAACCATTAGAATTCCATACGGCACTGGCGCTGGAGGCGGAGGATGATTTCCGGCGCATGGAAGCGGTGAGGGAGGTTTGTGCGAAGATGAGCGCAAGCTGGAAGGGGAACTGTGCAAAGGCAATCCCAGTCATCCCCGAAAAGCCTGTCTGGGCAGAATTTGAGCAGTTGGCTGAGGTGCGCAGACTGCAGGCGGACAATCGTTACCTGCCCGTTGGGTATGATATGGGGAGTGCGGATATATATAGTGTTGACCTGAGCAGGACATTCGTTTATCTGATCTCAGGCAGGGCACGCACCGGAAAGACGAATTTATTAAAGGCAATCATCCGTTCCGGGGCAGCAAAAGAGGCGGAACTTGTGGTGATTGAACATGACAGTGCGGATCTGAAGGCCACAGCCGAGACGGTGGGCGCGGCATATATAGACAGCAGGAAAGCCCAGGCGGAATTCTTTTCCGGGCTTGTGGAGCCATTTAAGCAGCGAAACCGGAAGAAACGCGAACTGCTTGAACAGGGAAAGGATGAAGCTGAAGTTTATGAGGCGATGCAGGAGGAGAGGCCCTATTTCATTGTGGTTTCGGATATTGCAGCCTTTGTGCGGTCCGTTTATGAGAAGGAGGAAGGCGTCCTGAATATCAGAGGGTTTGTAGAAAATATTGCCGAAAAAGGAAAGCTGCACAATGTTTTCTTCTTCTTCGGCATCAATCCCGATGCGGTGGAGGGTGCGCTGGGCACCAGAAGCTATAACGCATTTACCGGCTATCACACCGGAATTCACCTGGGAGGCGCAGTGACCAACATTCGCTACCTTGACTTCAGCAATGTACTTTATCTGGAGCAGAGCAAGACCCAGAAGGCGGGGATTGGCATGATTCCTGTGGGCAATGAGGAAGCGGCTGAGAAAGTGGTTATCCCGTTAGTCAGGGGGTAAATATTATAGGTATGTGTGCCAAAGTACACAAAGGGGTATAAGCATGATAGCTATGCTTGTTTACAATAGCAATAAGGCGGAACTGCAGGAAATGGAACGTCAAATACATGACCTTGCAGCATGCCTGACGGAAGAAAAGTGGGATGTTTCCTGTTTCTCTGATCTGAATGAGGCAGAGGCCTTCTGTGCGGATAATCCGTTGCTCCATCTGGCATGTTATGATGTGACGAAAGCAGGCAGTATTGACTGTCTGAGCAGGGTCCGGAGAGAACAGAATGACATGCTGCTGATGCTGGTCGCTGAAGCCGGGATGTCTCCGATGGAGTATGTGAGGCCGGATATTTCTGCGTCCAGCCTGATTCTGCGCCCATTCAGGAGAGAGCTTTTGCGTGATAAGCTGCGGGATCTGATACTGAAATATTTGGAAAGCCTGGAGCAGGAGAATTCATCAAATTGTTTTGTGCTGGAGACAAGGGGTGGCGTTACCTCTATCCCATATCACCGGATATTTTATATGGAGGCCAGAGACAAACGCATATATCTGCGCCTGCAGGATAAAGAGTACGCATTCTATGACACAATGGAAGAACTGGAACGCCGGCTTCCGGACAGCTTTATGCGCTGCCACCGAAGTTTTCTGGTAAATCGCCGGTATGTGGAGAAGATATTGCTTTCTCAGGGAGAAATCTGTCTGTCCCATGGGATTACAGTGCCTCTTTCGCGCAGCTACAGGCCTTGTTTCAAGCATTTTCAGCAGGAGCAGATATGGAAGAATTGATGATTTTGCGGCAGATGGAATTTCAGGTGCTGGCCGCCGCACTGGGAATAGAGGAGATTTTCGGGGTGCGTCCCAGGAAGGATATGAGCTGTCTGGGACAATCTGAACTTTTGTATATAATCCTTGAGATGGCTCAAAAAGGTATTTTAAAGCCGAATGGACGGAAATATGAGGTGCAGGAGCCCTGGCGAACCATGATGTGCTCCATCGGGGAAGCCGGAAAAATCCTGGCAGTGGAAAACAGGGAGGAACGGGCAGTGACATTTTTCTTTGGAAGGGAACTGATATGCCTTGAGGAGAGTGCGCAGGATGCGGACGCAGTGCGCATCGGAATGTATGCGCCGGAGGAATGCTACAGGCTGCTGGAGGAGAAGGGGTTTTTACCGCCGCCGCATCTGGAAGCGGATCTGGCGGCACTGCAGACGGAAGAAGAGGCAAAAGATTGGTTTGCGGGAGTCACTGCACCCGGAGATGACATACCTTTTATATGTCATTATCGGATTTTTGACGGCTTTAAAATACTGCAGGACGATTTTTATCTGGTGGACAATCCCTGTAATTATTGGATCGTGAGAAAGAGTGGGGAGGAATTGCGGTTTTCACGTTATGATGGGGGACTTGGCAGTTTATGCTCTGCGAGTGGATGAGAGTGCAGGATGATCTTCGGTCTATTTGGCCGCACAGAGGAAAAAGGAGGAAGAAAATGATACTGGTGGATGTGGTGGTGCCCAGCGTGGACAAAACCTATGATTACAAATTGGATGAAAATGCACCCATCGGACTGGTGCTGGAGGAGATTACGGAAATGATCAGCCGAAGGGAGCATTGTGAAATGCGAGGAAATAAGGAGGAGGTACTGCTTTGCCGTTATGACGGACAGGTGGTGTTAAACAGACTTTCTACATTGAGCGATAGCGGGATTACGGACGGGAGCAGACTTCTGCTGCTGTAGTTAGTACGGCATTGCATTAATTCATGAGCAATCAGCGCTTGCTGTACCGGAAAAGTGCAGTTCATCCATGAAAAAGTGTAATCTGTCAGATTGGGGACAGACTGTCGTGAGATTGTGGTAGAGTATGGGCAGTGAGAGGAATCAATATGTTTCATACAAGTATCAGAGCAATGGAAAGTGCCGCAGATGAATTACAGAGGCAGCTTAGAAAACTGAATCAGGTAATTGAGACAGTACAGGATGTGAGGAACAGCATGAGCGGGTTGTCGGGCATGGAAGATGACGGCAGGAAACTGGACAGGGAGATCTCGGAGATGGGGCAGGAGCGAGGGAAGCTTTTTTCTCTTCTTACCGTGCTCAGACAAGGGGCGCGCTGTTATGACATTTGTGAACGCGGTGTCGTGGAATATGCGGAGAATGGCAGACGAAGAATGGCTGTTCCTGATTGGTATATGGTGGATCTGGGCAGTGAGGCCATGGAGATGGTAAAGCAGATAATATTTTGACGAAGGGAGTGAGGTTATCACATGGCGGATGCTATTGAGACAAACACAGTTACAATGGAAAAGGATGTGAGCAGTCTGCGGGGTACACTGAACCTGATACGGCAGGACATGAAGGAAATGTTTGATGCGGTGACGGAGTTGAACGGCACATGGAGCGGACAGGCAAATGAGGCGTTTAACAGGCAGTTCCTGGCTGACAGGAGTCTTTTGGAGGTGCTGTGTGGAGAGGCGGAAGGCATTATTGACAGTATGGAGAATGCAAAGGATGCCTATAACAAGTGCGAGGCGGAAGTCAGTCAGGAGATTGACCGTATCCGCATCTAGAGGAGGAAAAAGATGACAGGCTGGAATACAGATGTGGCCACGGGTTTCGGGGGACCGGTCAGCTTTAGGGTGACACCGGATGTCCTGAAAAGCAAAAGTGTGGATGTGTCCCGCAGTGTAAGCCGGATGAGGGGACATTTTGAGGAATTAAAGAACCTGCTGGAAAAGACCGGCGGTTACTGGATCGGCGAGGCCGGTGAAAAGCACAGGCAGATGTATAAGGATATTGAGGACAGCGTGGAAGAGATGCTGAAGCGTCTGGGTGAATATCCCATGGATCTTCTTGAAATCGCGCAGAATTATACGGATGCGGATCTTTCCATTGAAGAGGATATAGCGGCATTACCGGACAATGTCATTGGGTGAGGAGGCAGTCATGATGACAAGATATTCCATACAGATGGATTTTGATAAAGCAAAAAGACAGGCGGATAAGTTGGATGACATTGCTGACAGCATGGACAGGGAAGTCTGTCATAGTCTGGCGGACACCCTGAATGCACTGGGCAATGACTGGCGGGGAGAAAACGCTGATAAGTACATCAGAAAAGGTTTTACTCTGAAAGAGAACATGGAAAATACGGCCAGGTCCCTTCATCAGGCGGCGGCTGCTGTCCGGTATGCGGCGAAGAGAATTTATGATGCGGAGATGGAGAATATTCGGATTGCAGAAGAGCGCCGGATTGCAGAGGAACGTCGTGCCGCAGAAGAACGTCACGCCGCAGAGGGGCGCTCAGGGAACGGCTATTCCGGTAGCGGAGGAGGTGGTGGCGGAAGGGGCTGGTAAAAGCCATTCCGGTACCGTGAAGGTGTTTATAATGATGTGCATTATAAAATACATATTATTTAGGAGGAAATTTTTATGGCGAGCATTAAAGTAACAAGCATGGACTTGCGCAATACGGCATCCACTCTTCGGGAGTACAACACTAATTTCAAAACACAGGTGGCGGCACTGGAAAGTTCGGAAGCTGCCCTGAGCGGGCAGTGGCAGGGGGATGCGAACACTGCTTTCCATAAAGCCTTTTTGAATGATAAGGCATTTATGGATAAATTTGCGGTGGAGATTGAGAAATATTGTGCGGTATTGGAGACTGCTGCGGCAAAGTATGACGCCCAGGAAGCAGCAAATGTGGAACTTGCAAATCAGAGAAACTAGTGATGAATGTAAAGGAGATAGCAGGTTATGGAAGGTATATTGAATGTAAGCAGTGAGAAGTTGGTCAGCACGGCAAATGAGTTTAACGGCATTATGAATCAGGTGAGAACCATCACCGGCAATATGTGTGATGTTGTAAACGGCCTGAGCGGTAAGTGGGAGGGGGATGCGTCCTCCAAGTATTCACAGAAATTTCATATGCTGCAGGATGATATACAAAAGCTTGCAAATATGATCAATGAGCACGTTACTGATCTGAATGCAATGGCGGCAAATTATGAGGCAGCAGAGCGGGATATTCTGAGTGAAGAAGAAAGCTTGGCGGGTGATGTTATTGTTTAAAGACCTTATGTCTCGGTGGTCTGCCGTACTTTCTTTTGAGCCTTGCAGCCGGATTCTCAGGCAGTCTGCGGATTCGGCTGCTGATTGGCAGTTTCACGGAAAAAGATTTAAAGAAAGGGAAACACAGGATGGCGGATTTTAGAATTAAAATAAATGCGGTAAAATCAACTGTTGATGCGGAGGAGAGGATCAGGAGGGAATTGGAGAATATACAGCAATCAATTCGGGAGATATCCGGCGGACTGGTCATTAAGTCAGCGTCAGCCTCCGATATCAAAAGAAGTCTTAACAGTCTGGCCGGGCGCGTGGAAGGTCACCGGGAGAGTATGGAAGGCATAAAAAATGCTTTGGAAAGGGCTGCTGGACTATACGAAAAAACGGAAAAAGGTATCTGTGGTTATACAGAGGAAAAAATGAGGACGTCAAAGACAGGTTTGTCCCTATTTTCCGGTTTGGCAAATTTGTTTGGGAAAATAGCGGAAGGTCTTTTTTCTTCTGTTACGACCGCCTGGAATAAAATTCTCTGGCCTGGAATTGAAGGTGTCATTAAAGGTTTGATTGGAAAGGGAGAGGTGTCGGACAGACAGCCGATCGTGTCATGGGCCGGTGAAGTACATAAGAATTTGATGGCAGCTGTAAAAAGTGCGGCGGAGAAAGTAGCGGCGGAGAGAGAAGCAGCGGAGAAAGAAGCAGCGGAGAAAGAAGTTGCGGATAGCAGAGCGGCTGCAGTGGCAGATTTAAAAGTGCGTGAGGGTACGATATTGGCTGATATAACAGGTGAATTTTATTGCAGCAATAAAAATATATCATATGCTGGCGGATATCATGGGCAGTGTACGTGGTATGCTTATGGACGGTTTATGGAAGTGACAGGGATTGCACTAAAAACTGCAGGTCATGCCAGAACATGGCTGAGCAATAATGCAAACGATGACCGGGTCAAAATCACCTATGGAGGAGAAGACATACAATGGCCGGCAATTGCTGTTAGCGAAAGCGGCGAACATGGACATGTTATGTTTATTGAAGGTGTGGAATATAATGCGGATGGGACTCCAGCTAATGTTTATCTTACGGAAGCAAATTATGCTGGTAGAGAAGATGGAGTTTTGCAGTGTCTGACTTATGATGATTTTAAAAGCAGAGGAATTTCTGGCTATATTACCGCAGCATAGGAAGTTTATCGCAGAATGTGAAATCTATGAAAAATCTTATGTAGGAGGCAAGAGATGAAACTGAAAGAGCTATTGCCGATAGGCTCTGTTGTATTGCTGAAAGAAGGAAAAAAGAAACTGATGGTTTTCGGTATCAGGCAGACGGATGCCGTAAGCGGCAGAGAATATGATTATTCCGGTGTTCTCTATCCGGAGGGAAATCTGGGAAACGAAACATGGTTTTTATTTGATGATGAAAACATAGCGGAAGTATGTTTCCGCGGGTATGAGGACGAAGAAAGGACAGATTTCCTGGAACGGCTCTCTGATTTTTATATCGGGGAAAAAGCCAGGGATGAGTGAGAGCTTGAGCCAAAGCTTCAGGAGGCAATCGACTGCGTGAAGGGGTAGGAATATGACAAAACGTATGAGAAGAGTACTGGCCGGCATTGCCGGTCTGTTGCTGTTGTGTACTGCGACAGTTCAGGCGGCGGGAGAGTCGGCGGTAGTGGAGCATTATACTGTCGGAGAAGAGGCAGTGCTGTATGTCAGGGGAGTAGAAGAGGAAGCGGAGGTTGACTCTTTTCAGATAGGAACCATAACATGCGCGACAGTAAGCCTTGCGCCTGTGCGAGAGACGGAGGAGGGTATTAAGACGCTGATTCTTTGGGATAATTCATTGTCCGTCATGAAGAGATGTGGTGACAGGGTAAAGGCAATCCTGACGGATGTGATAGCAAACCGTGTCGCAGGGGAAACCTTTGCCATTGCCATCATCGACAAGAAAATTACCTACCTATCTGACTATACGGATGATTATGCCGCGTTAAAAGAAATTGTGGAGAATGTTTCCGGCGAGGATAAAGATGCCTATATCATTGAAAATCTGTATCAGGCCATTGTGAGTCTGAATGAAATGGATGATGTGAGTTATAAACGGATTCTTTTGATTTCCGACGGAATGGATGCCATGGAAATCGGTTATTCTAAAAGTGAACTGGATGACCTTATTTCCCAGACTCCGTATCCTGTTTACACCATTGGGATGCTGAGTGGAGACCACCAGAATGAACTGCAGGATATGTTTGCACTCTCCCGGACTACGGGGGTTGATTATTTTTACCTGAATGAGATTGAAGATGATATGATGGTGGTTCGGGCATTGAGCGCGGACTATTCTGTGCTACAGATAAAAGTTGCCATACCGGCTGATATGCAGGACGGCAGTATGCGGAATTCTCAGCTTGTCTTAAATGCGGGAGGAAATAACATTATTCTTCAGAGCCAGGTGTCGATGCCCTTTGCCTCACAGGAAAAGGCAGAAGAATCATCCACCGAAGAATTGTCCGCAGAGCAGGAATCCATTGACAATTCTGCGTCCATGGACACAGAGCCGTCCCGAGACAGTGAAGCTGTGCCCACGAATGCAAAGGCCGGTGAGGAAAAAGGCGGGACGAACATGGTTGCATGGATGATCACAGCAGCGGCTGCGATAATTCTTTTATTGGCGGGGCTGGCTGTTGTATTAGTGAAAAGAGGAAAAGGCCGGGAGACTCCACCGATGAATGACTATAAAATGCTGGATTCACGTATAAAAAACAGGCGGCGCGGCAGCGCTGGGGCAGCATTGTCTAGTTCTGTCCGCGCTCCCGTAAGCAAGGCTGAAGTGATAGGGGCGGGGGGTTCCGGAGAGCCGGAGTCAAAAGAAAGACATGACACGAAAATGCTCTTTAGCAATGCTGCTTCTGAACAGGGAGTCCCGGAATCAGGTGTGGGGGTATACAGGCTGACGCTCACAAACGTAAAAGACAGGGTGCGGACATACCAGTGCAATATTACAGACAGAGTCATTATCGGCAGGAATCCGTCTGTCAGTAACCTTATGATCAGTGATGATGCCGTTTCCGAAAAACACTGTGAAATAGGTTTATCTCATGGCAAATTCTATGTGAAGGATTTGGAATCTTCCAACGGTACATATGTGGATGGCATTAGGATCAGTGCGGCGGCAGAGGTTCATACAGGCACTGTACTGAGGCTGGGAAGGCATGAGTACAGGCTGACAATAGAATAGTTGTCGATATCAGGGGAAAAGGTTAGCAGGAAGCATGATCGGTAAAAAAGAAATCCTTTATTATGCAAAGACAGACCGGGGACTGTGCCATAATATGAATCAGGATGCGGCAGCTGCATTTGTGCAGGAAGACCTTGGTCTCTTTGTATTATCGGATGGCATGGGCGGACATAGCAGAGGCGAACTTGCGAGTTCGTGGATCGTAAAAGGCTTTGATGCTTATTGGGAAAAATTGCTTACCGTACAATTACCGGACTTTCAGGATTTGGTGGCGCAAATACGGCAGCAGCTTTGTTTGATGAACAGCCAGATTCGAGAATGCTATAACCGGGGGCAAATATGTGGTGCTACAGCAGTAGTGCTGCTAATCTCAGGCAGCTGCTATGCGGTATTTTCCGTAGGAGACAGCCGGATTTATACCTGTGTGGGAGGCAGGAGCAGCATTTTAACGGTTGATGATGTCTGGGATACCCAGCCTGCTACGGTAAGTGTTTTTACCCGGGAACAGATTGCCACACACGGGAATCACGGCAAGCTTGTACAGGCGGTGGGAACGCAGCCTCAGCTGAATATTCATATTAGGACAGATAAACTGAGACGGGGGCAGGTCTTTCTGCTGTGTAGTGATGGACTATTTAAATTCTGCGATGAGGAGTGGCTTGAGAAAAAATTGCGGAGTGTAACAAATGAGTCTTCCCTGCGGCAGACGCTTGATACATATTTTGAGGAAGTGTACCGCCGGGGAGCCGGAGATAATGTGACTGCTGTATTGGTAAAAGTGAGATAATGTTCTGCTTAATTATGAAAACATATCCGTATGTAATTGATTAAAATGCAGAACAATTATATATTTTGGATAAAAAATGAATATAGCAGTTGAAAAATATGCTTTGTGGTGATATAATCAGTCTAAAGCATATTTTCTTACAGACTTAAGGCTTCGCCTTTCTATTATCTGATTCTGATTTCGGAAAATCTATGCTTTTAACTTCAAACAAACGCGATTAAAAGCAGGTGATTTTCACTAGGAAGAACAGGACTGCCCTTACAGTAGCTGTCTGACGGCAGATTTCTTTTAAGTAAGTCTCCTGCGGAAACAGGAGGTAAGATGAAATCTATTTCTTTGAAGTCCGACTACGCTTTTCGGGCTCTGTTCGCTCATGAAGGTGTCAGGAAGCGATTTATCAGTGATGTGACGGGCATCCCACTGGAAAGTATCCTGTATACGCGGCTGGATAACCCTTTTCTGTTGAGGCACCGCCGCCGGCAGAAGCAGGGTATTCTGGATGTGGCAGTGCGACTGCATGACGGGACTAAGATTGACATCGAGATGCAGATAAGGTTTCAGAAGCATTGGACCAAGAGGAATCTGTTTTATCTGGCGAAGATGTACTCAGATACGCTGTGGGCAGGGGAAGATTATGGGCGGCTGAAGAAGTGCATCACCATTAGCATCCTGGATTTTGTGCTGATGGAGGATGATGTTTGCCATTCGGTATATACTCTGCGGGATAGGCGAGGTCGTGAATTTTCGGATTTGTTTGAGGTACATATTATTGAACTGCCAAAGCCATCCGGAGATGCGGGGGCAGTAGGTGAGTGGATACAGTTGTTCAATGTGGAAAGCAGGGAGGAACTGGATATGATCAGGACAGAGAATGCGGGGATACTGGAGGCGAGGGAGATAATGAGAAGACTTATACTGAAAAACCCTCTGCGCCAGATGTATGAGCAGCACCTGAAAGAAGTGCGGGACCGCAAGGCGGAGGATGCATATGTCAGGGATTTGGGTAAAGCAGAGGGTGAGACCCTGAAGCTGATTGATTTGGTATGTCGCAAAATGGTGAAGGGCAAAACTATAGAGGAAATTGCGGAGGCTCTGGAGGAGGATGTGAAAGAAGTGGCATGCATATATCATGTGGCGGTTGGGTTTGCACCGAATTATGACAGGGAGAAAATCCTGCAGGAACTGAAAAAAACACTTGCATTTCCTCGTCCTATGTGGTAAAATCTGACTGTTGCGATTATGAAGATGGTCCTCTGTTACAGGAATTGTATTAAGAACGTCTAATTTTATGAAGGAGGCTCGTTATGAGTGATATTATCAGAGAGATTGAGGCTGAACAGCTGAAGGAAACCGTAGATGAGTTCAACGTGGGTGATACCGTAAGAGTTTATGGTAAGATCAAAGAGGGAAACCGCGAGAGAATTCAGATGTTTGAGGGCATTGTCCTGAAGAGACAGGGCGGCAGCAACCGGGAGACATTCACTGTGAGAAAGGTTTCCAACGGCATCGGAGTAGAGAAGACCTGGCCTGTACATTCTCCCAATGTTGAGAGGATTGAGGTTGTCAGAAGAGGTAAGGTTAGACGTGCAAAGCTGAATTATCTTAGAGGCCGCGTAGGCAAGAAAGCCAAGGTTAAAGAGCTTGTAAAATAAAAAAGGCTTAAGGGGGGCAATTACTTGTGTAGTTGCCCCTTTTCTGTTTTTCTTTTTTATGCTATAATTATTTCGGTACAGAATTATGAGGAAGCAGGAGTATGTCAAAAAAAAATAAGGGCTTAAGCTTTTACAAAAGAAGAAAAAAAATAAGCTCGGCCATGATCCGGGAAGTATTTACCTGGATATTCGGTATTCTGGCGGCGGCATTTATTGCAACGGTGCTTGTATTTTTCTTTGGAATGACCACAAATGTGGTCGGCGTGTCCATGGAGCCCACGCTGTACAACGGACAGCAGATATTTGTAAACCGTTTTTTGTATGTGCTTTTTTCTCCGAAGAAGGGGGATGTGGTGATATTTCTCCCCAACGGCAACGAGAATGCCCATTATTATGTTAAGCGTGTGGTGGCTACGCCCGGAGATCATCTGGTAGTGAAGGATGGAGTACTCTATGTAAACGGAGTAGAAAGCGAGTGGGTGACGGATTATATTTTTGACCCCGGTATCGCCGGAAATGAGCTGACGCTGGAGAGCGGGGAGTTCTTCTGCATCGGTGACAATCCCGGCAACAGTGAGGACAGCCGGTCTGCCAACATCGGCCCGGTAAAGGAAGAGGACATTATAGGAAAGGCTTGGTTCCGTGCTAAATGTACAGAGAAGGGCATGGGCTTTGTGAAATAGAAGATGAATTATCAATGGTATCCCGGTCATATGACAAAGGCAATGCGTATGATGCAGGAGAATATAAAGCTGATAGATTTGATGATTGAGCTTGTGGATGCCAGGATTCCCATGAGCAGCCGCAATCCGGATATTGATGCGCTGGGGAAAAATAAGTCACGTGTGGTGCTGCTGAATAAGGCAGACCTGGCGGACCCCGGGTGCAATGAACAATGGATGGCTTATTTTAAGAAGCAGGGAGCCTATGCGCTGGAGATAAACTCCAGAAGCGGCGCAGGCGTGAAGGGAATAAACAGCCTGGTTCAGGAGGCATGCAGGGAAAAGCTGGAGAGAGACAAAAAGAGGGGTATTGTGAACCGTCCTGTTAGAGCCATGGTGGTGGGTATTCCCAATGTGGGAAAATCAACATTTATCAATTCTTTTGCGGGCAAGGCGTGTGCCAGGACAGGGAACAAGCCGGGAGTCACAAAGGGTAAGCAGTGGATACGCCTGAATAAAAGCCTGGAGCTTTTGGATACGCCCGGAGTTCTGTGGCCTAAGTTCGAAGACAGAGAAGTGGGAATGCGGCTGGCGTTTATCGGTTCCATGAACGATGAGGTCATCATCAGGGAAGAACTGGCCTGTGATCTGCTGTGCTGTCTGAAGGAATTGTATCCGGGGACTGTCTGCGAGCGGTATGGGATACAGTGGCAGGAGAATCTTTCGGAAACGCTGGAAGAGATTGCACGCAGCAGAGGATGTTATATAAGAGGAGAAAATCTCGACCTGAAAAAAGCGGCAGATATATTGTTGGACGATTTCAGAAGCGGACGTCTGGGACGTATGACTCTGGAGCGTCCCGGAGACGGGAGAACTGACGATGAATAAAGTCATGAAAGAAATGATAAGTACACTGCTATATCTTTTGGCAGTGCTTTGCCTTACCTGGATTGTTATTCAGTTTGTGGGGCAGCGTACGGAAGTGGATGGAGGGTCTATGGAGCCCACCCTCTATGATGGCGACAACCTGATAGTGGACAAAATCTCTTACCGTTTTCGGGATCCGGAGCGTTTTGACATTATTGTGTTTCCCTTTAAATATAAACCGAAGACTTTTTACATAAAGAGGATCATCGGTCTGCCGGGAGAGACGGTTCAGATTGACGAGCAGGGGAACATTTATATTAACGGAGAACTGCTTAAGGAGGGGTACGGCAGAGAGGTGATC
>CAMWJV010000017.1 GCA_947174665.1 uncultured Lachnospiraceae bacterium | reverse complement strand
ATTGGTGGTGCCGTAGTCGGCTTCCCTGGTGTTCTTTGTGGACACTGCGAGCGGCGAGATCTACACCTTTTTTGATGAGGTGTTATGCTTTTCCAAGAGGGGATACTATGCGGGGGGAACCGTCGGCAGCGGCGAGAGGAAGATTCATATCGGCACCACCAGCGGGGACGTAAGAATAAAGGCACGCTGAGATTCTATACCTTTATTTTTGGCTTCTGCCGCCATGTTCATACCGCCATTGCCTTGGGGAAACACCGTATACATTTTTAAAAGTTCTGGAAAAATGCAGTTGGTTAGGATAGCCGACTGCATTTCCTATATCACCAACTGACAGATCTGTCAGTTTCAAGAGTTCCGTTGCTTTTGTCATGCGGTATGATATGAGAAATTCCTGCGGGGTTTTCCCCATGCTCTCGTGAAAGATTTTTCCGAAATAGCTGCGGTTTAATCCGCAGTTAGCAGCAATGTCTTCCACAGAGATATCATTCTGAAAATTCTGTTCAATAAATGAAAAGGCTTCTTTAATATAGAAATCCCGCAGGCTGTTGTCTCTGCTGATCCGGGTGGAAGTGGAGGAGCGGACGAGGCTGTCTATAAACAGATAAAGATGCCCGATCAAATGGAAGGGGGACTCCTCCCTGTGATTTACGATATATAGCATTTCTTCTTTCATCGTTTCCGAAATATCTTTATACCGTGCCCTATATAACGGCTGTTCCGGCCTAAATCCGGCCAATTCAACGGTTTCCTTTGCACGCAGTCCGTCGAATTCTATCCATACATATTCCCAGGGGATTTCCTGATCCGCAATATAAGTACATATCTGATGGGGGAAGATCATAAAACCCTGCCCGCTCTTAATCTGAAAGGTAAGGGTTTCTTTTTTATCATTTTGTGCATAAAGAGTGCCGGTTCCGGACAGACAATAATGAAATAAATAGTGATTCCTGGCAGCAGGGCCGAAAGAATGAGATGGGTCACATTGTTCCCAGCCAAACTGATACAGGCCCAGGTCAACAAAATTTTCACTTGGAAAGACGGAAAAAATCACCTCGCTCATAAGTCACCTCACTATATTCAAAAACATTATATACCAAAATGCTAGATGACTTCAAATTAATTTCTAAAAAGTGGCAAAAAGGAATAAAACAGACAAAATGCTGGTATTTTGAGTGGCATTATGATATGTTATGATGTTTTTATCAAAAAGAGAGGAGAAGTAATATGAAAGGAAACAGGTTAAAATGCTTGGGACTGGCATTTGGATGCATGGCCGCCGCACTGCCACTTCAAGGCTGTGGGACTTCCTCGGATAAGATTGAAATTGAGATTGTTCAATATAAACCGGAAGCGGCAAATTACTTTGAGACGGTAGAAGACGAGTTCAATGCAACCCATGACACAATTCATCTGACGATCAGTTCTCCAAATGACGCAATGACCATTTTGAAGACAAGGTTTATCCGGGAGGATTATCCGGATATTATCGGAATCGGTGGAGACATCAATTATTCCTACTTTGTGGATGCGGAGATTCTTGCGGACATTGCGGATTATGCGGGATTGCAGGATATCAATCCGGGATATCTGGATATTGCCGAGTCATTGGAGCTGGTTCCCACAGATGGCACTTACATGCTGCCTTATGTGGCGAATGCCGCCGGAATTCTGTACAACAAGGATATGTTCGAAGAGCATGGGTGGCAGATTCCCGAGACATGGAGTGAGCTGACGCAGTTGTGTGACGAGATAAAGGCGGAAGGAATTCTTCCATTTTATTTCGGATTTAAGGATACCTGGACCTGCCTTGCGCCATGGAATGCCATGGCTGTAGAGCTTTCCCCCTCGGATACGGCAAAGCAGGTGAATAAAGGGGAGACCACATTTACAGAGGAGTACAGGCAATTGTCGGAAAAGTATCTGGAGCTGCTGCCCTATGGGCCCAATGACCCGTTTGCCTATGGGTACAGTGATGCCTGTACTGCTTTTGCCAGAGGAGAATCGGCAATGTATCCTATTGGAAGCTATGCAACGCCGTACATTTTATCCGTGAACCCGAATCTGAATGTGGACTCCTTTGTTATGCCGGCAAGCGACCGGAGAGAGGACAGAACACTGAATTCAGGAATTGACCTTGGATTCTGTATCACGTCCCAGTGTAAAAACAAGGAGGCGGCATACGAGGTTTTAGACTTCCTTCTTGAATATGAAAATATACAGAAATATATTGACGATCAAAAGGCAATTCCGTGCAAAAAAGGTAATTTTCAGCTTGCTTCCATGCTTGACGGAATGCGTACATTTATTGAAGAAGGAAATATGACAGACTACCAGGACCACTATTACCCTTCGGAAATGTCAGTGGATGCACTGCTCCAGACCTTTTTGCTGGAGAAGGACGTAGATACCTTTCTTGCGACTTTTGACAAAAACTGGCAGAGATACAACCGGGATATTATCCGCCTGGTGCAGGATTATGCTGACAGTTCGGGTGAGAAATGATCAGCAGGCGGAACCATCAAAAATAATATGGCATCCGGACGCTGAAAGGACGGATGCGAAACATTGTATAGGAGATTGATGATGAAAAATGAGAGAAAACGAACATTTTTGCTGATTACCATACCAATCCTGGCCCTGTTTGTCTGCTTTAACACCATTCCGCTGATACGCGGTGTGATATACAGTTTTACAAATTTTAAAGGGTTTGGAAAATATGACTGGGTCGGGCTGCGCAATTATATTGACTTATTTTCCGATGCCCGCGTGGGAAAATCTTATTTGTTTACAATTAAGCTGGCAGTAGTGACTACAATTGTGGTAAACGTGGTCAGCCTGATACTGGCAATGGGATTAAACAGCAGAATCCGTGCAAAAGGATTTTTCCGCGGAGCTTATTTTTTGCCGAACATATTGGGATCGCTGGTTGTGGGATATATTTTCAATTACTTTTTCACCTATATTCTTCCGGCACTGGCAGATATGGTGGGAATAAAATCATTGAGCACAAGTATTTTATCAAGTCCGAGCAAGGCATGGATCGGTGTCATGATTGTGTGCGCATGGCAGGCGATTGCGATGAACACAATTATATACATTTCAGGACTGCAGACAGTGCCCGAAGATGTGTATGAAGCTGGCGGCCTGGATGGAGCTACAGGATGGAAAAGGTTCCGTTACCTTACGTTTCCGCTGATCATTCCGTTCTTTTCCATCAATATGGTGCTCTGTGTAAAGAACTTTCTGATGGTATTTGATCAGATCATGGCATTGACAAAGGGCGGCCCGGCGCAGAGTACGGAATCCATTTCCTACCTGATCTATAACAACGGTATGTCAGGCGGGCAATTCGGATTCCAGAGCGCAAATGCGGTAGTATTCTTTATTGTAATTGTGATCATTTCCGTGGCGCAGATGAAATTTTCCGGTTCAAAGGAGGAGCAGCTATGAAACATACGTCTACAGTGGGAAAAACAAACAGGGTTGCGTTATGCTTGCTGATTCTCGGTCTCTCGACAATAATATTTCCGCTCTATATGACAATTGTAATTGCGTTTAAGCAGCCGGCGGAAATGACAAACAGTATCAGCGGCATTTTATCACTGCCCAAGACATGGAGCCTTAGTAATTTCAGAGAGGCAATGGAGGTGACTGACTTCTGGCATTCTCTTGGGAACAGTGTACTGATTTCTGTGCTTACAGTGGGCTTATCTATTCTGATTCACTCCCTGATGGGGTATGCGTTGGGCAGAAATAAAGCGCACAGTAAATTTTATAACTTTGTCTACCTGTTTATTGTCAGCGGTATGTTTGTGCCCTTTGCCATACTGATGATGCCATTGGCAAAGCAGACGGCAGAATTGAAACTGGCTAACTGGGCCGGGGTCATCATCTTATATATTGTGTTTTACATGCCGATGAATATTATGCTTTATTCAGGATACCTTGTGAATATACCTATGGCGCTGGAGGAAGCGGCTAAAGTAGACGGTGCGTCCACATGGACCACTTACTGGAAGGTTATTTTCCCCATTATGTCTCCCATGCATGCTACGGTAGCGGTCATTACGGCGCTGGCTGTATGGAATGATGTGATGACGCCTCTTATCATTATGGCAGGTTCCGGTAAAAATACTCTGCCTCTGGCACAGTTAAACTTCCAGTCACAGTTCGGCACCAATTACAATCTGGCATTTGCGTCCTATCTGTTGTCCCTGATTCCGATTCTGATCTTTTATCTGATCTGCCAGAGACAGATTCTGAACGGAGTAACAAACGGAGCAGTAAAGTAGATTAACAGTTCGTGGGCTGAACTGTTATAAGTGAGCATAGATAAGGCGGTAGAAAGAGATATTATGGGAATACATTATCAGCAGGAAAATCGAATTTTTACATTACAGACGGAGCATGCCACATATCAGATGAAGGTGGATAATTTCGGCTTCCTTTTACATTTGTATTATGGGGGAAAAATAACCGGCAGTATGGATTACCTGCTGACCTATTATGACAGAGGATTTTCCGGAAATCCCTTTGATGCTGGAGCTGACAGAACCTACTCCATGGATGTGCTTCCTCAGGAATATCCGGTGCTGGGAACGGGAGATTACCGTAACAGTGCGCTGGTGATTCGCAATGGGGATGAATCAGAATGTTGTGATCTGCGCTATGTAAGCCACAGGATATATAGAGGAAAATATGCATTAAAGGGACTTCCGGCGGTCTACGCATCGGAGGAGGAGGCGGAGACACTGGAAATTCTGCTGGAAGATTCTGCCAGCAGGGTGCAGGTAAAGCTCTTATATGGAGTACTGGAAAAGGAAGACATTATTACCAGAAGCGCTGAGATCAGCAATTGCGGCACGGGAAGCATTATTGTGGAGAAAGCCGCATCAGCCTGTCTTGACTTTATGACAGGGGATTATGACCTGCTCAGCTTTTGGGGAAGACATGTCATGGAACGCAATCTTCAGCGCCGGGAAATTGCCCATGGAAGCTTCTGCATCGGGAGCCGCAGGGGAACCTCGAGCCATCAGTATAATCCGGCAGTTATCCTCGCGGGAAAAGATACCACAGAGGAGCATGGAGGCTGCTATGGGCTGGTTTTTGTCTACAGCGGTAATTTCATGTGTGAGGCGGAAAGGGATCAGTACGGTCAGACACGAATGCTCATGGGACTGCAAAGCGATTTATTCCATTACTCATTGGAGCAGGGTGAGAATCTGACTGTTCCGGAGACGATTCTCAGCTATACAGATAAAGGTTTTGGACAGTTGTCCATACAATTTCACAGGTGTATCCTGAACCATATCTGCAGAAGTAAGTATCGCGACCAGCCCAGGCCCGTGATACTAAACAGCTGGGAAGCGGCGTATTTTGATTTTGATGGAGAGACTATCTCCAGGCTGGCGGAAAATGCAGCAGCCCTTGGGATTGACATGGTGGTCATGGATGACGGATGGTTCGGAAAACGGGAGGACGATAACAGCGGGCTGGGCGACTGGCAGGTCAACGAGCGGAAATTAGGATGCACTCTGAAAGAGCTGATAGAAAAGGTCAATGGTGTAGGTGTGAAATTCGGAATCTGGATCGAGCCGGAGATGGTTTCGGAGGACAGTATCCTCTACCGGGAGCATCCGGACTGGGCGCTCCGGATACCCGGCAGAAAGCCGGTACGGGGCAGAAATCAGCTTGTCCTTGACTTTTCAAGGGAAGAGGTGAGAGAGGCTGTATTTGATGCCGTATGCCGGGTTCTGGATCAGGGAAATGTAGAATATGTAAAATGGGATATGAACAGGAGTATCACGGACATATATTCCATGCAGGATAAACAGGGAAGAGTGGCTTATGACTATGTGCTTGGTGTGTATGACTTCCTGGAGAAGCTGACAACAAGGTATCCTGATATGCTGATAGAGGGCTGCAGCGGCGGAGGAGGAAGATTTGACGCAGGAATGCTTTACTATACCCCCCAGATATGGTGCAGCGATAATACGGATGCATTGGACAGGGTATTGATTCAGTACGGAACATCCTTTCTTTATCCGATTTCTGCAGTGGCAGCCCATGTATCGGCAGTACCCAACCACCAGACCGGTCGCAGTGTAAGTCTGCATACAAGAGGAGTTGTGGCTATGACGGGCGCATTCGGTTATGAACTCGACCCGGGAAAGCTTACAGATGAGGAAAAGGAAGAGATAAGGAAACAGGTCAGGCAATATAAGAAGCATGAGGAGCTGATCCGAAAAGGGGATTATTATCGTCTCTCAGATCCGTTCCGGGATGCACATGCCGCATGGCAGTTCACATCGGAAAACGGTGACAGGGTGCTTCTCAATGTGGTAATGCTTGAAACCCACGGGAATATGCCGGTAACCTATGTGAAGCTGAGAGGGCTTAAGGCAGATAAGGTATATGAAGATACAGACACAGGAAAGAGATATCAAGGTTCGGCGCTGATGGAAGCCGGGATGCCGATGCCGGTGGAGCCGGGGGAGTATCTTGCCCGGCAGATAGAATTATACGTAAGGCAGTAAAGGATGTTTGAAGGGGCAAAATGCGGGAGGGTGCTGTTGTGGCGGATAAAAATTGCAAGGATGCGGAACAAATTTATATAAGTAGGCTGGAGAGGTACCATGATGAACTCCGTTGGCTTTATATGGAGCTGTATGACAACAGCTCCATGTTTGCCGAATTAACAGAAAGAATGGAAGTCTTCTACAAGGAGCGGAATCGGGAATTAAGATCCATGGACTTGAGCCGCGAAAAATGTCATGACTGGTATAAACAGAATGACATGCTGGGGATGATGTTTTATATAGATAATTTCGCGGGAAATATGAAAGGTGTGGAGGCCCGGCTGGATTATCTGGAACAGAGCAATGTGAACTATATTCACCTGATGCCCTTTCTTGAAACGCCAAAAGGCCGATCCGACGGCGGATATGCGGTATCGGATTTCAGGAAAGTGCAAAAAAATCTGGGCTCCATGGAGGATTTGGATAGCCTGACAGCCGCCTGCCATAAAAAGGGCATTCAAGTCTGCATGGATTTTGTGATGAACCATACTTCGGAAGATCATGAGTGGGCAAAAAAGGCACGGCAGGGTGACGGAGAGTATATGAGCCGCTATTTTTTCTTTGACAGCGACCATATTCCCAACCTGTATGAAAAGACGGTGCCCCAGGTATTTCCCACGACGGCCCCGGGGAATTTTACATGGCTGCCGGATGCACAGCACTATGTCATGACATCGTTTTATCCTTATCAGTGGGATCTGAATTACAGGAATCCCCGTGTATTTAATGAAATGATGTACAATTTCCTGTATCTGGCAAACCGTGGAATTGATATTGTGCGCATAGATGCGGTTCCATACATCTGGAAGGAACTGAACACAAGCTGCCGGAATCTGAAGCAGGTACACACCATTGTGCGGATGATGCGTATGATCAGCGAGATTGTCTGTCCGGGAGTGCTGTTGCTGGGCGAGGTGGTCATGGAGCCGGAGAAGGTGGTGCCGTATTTCGGAACGGTGGAGAAACCGGAATGCCATATGCTCTATAATGTGACGACGATGGCTACAACCTGGCATACGGTGGCGACCCGGGATGTGCGCCTTCTGAAAAAGCAGTTGGATATTGTGAACGGACTGCCAAAGGAATATGTGTTTTTGAACTATCTGCGTTGTCATGACGATATCGGATGGGGCCTTGATTATGAAACTCTGTTTGAAGAGGGGATTGGAGAGCGTTCTCACAAAGAGTATCTGAACCGCTATTTTCAAGGATTGGAGGGTGACAGCAACAGCAGAGGGGAGCTGTACAATGCCGATCCGGTAACAGGGGATGCCCGCTTCTGCGGAACCACCGCATCCATGTGCGGCATCGAAAAAGCGGAATCTGAGCAGGATGAGGAGGCAATGGAAAGAGCTGTCAGGCTGGATGTAATGCTCCATGCATATATGTTTATGCAGTCCGGAATCCCCGTGCTCTACAGCGGTGATGAGGTTGGTCAGGTGAACGATTACACATATAAAGAAAATCCGGACAAAGCCGATGACTCACGTTATATCCACCGAGGGGCCATGGATTGGAAGCTGGCAGAGCGGATTAATGACAAAACCAGTGTGCAGGGACGGATTTTTGACAGGCTGGGACAGCTGGAGAAGATAAGAAAGTCAGAAAAAGTATTTATATGCCGGGCGGATACATGGACCATCGACACTTTTGACCCGGGGGTGCTGTGCATCGGAAGATATTTTGAAGGCGAGAAAATACTTGGAATATTTAATTTCAGTGAACATGACAGAACTGCATGGATAAATGAGACAGACGGGATATATACGGATATGCTGTCCGGAGAAAAGAGGAAAGCCGCCGGAGTGGATATTTCCGCCTATGGTTTTCTGTATCTGAAACGGGATGAAAAAGTAACGGCGCGTTGATATGGCAAAAAAATAAAAGAAGGTCAGCTCAGGCTGGCCTTTTTTGTGTGCGCAAAATATGTGCGCAAAACAATTATTGCGCAAAGGAAAATGGCATCTGCCTTGTCGGAAAGAGATGAAGCGGGTGCGGAATCTTTGTATTTTATTGCCAATTCCGCGCAAACCTGCAATGTTGTATCATAAAGGTATAGGTTAAAGTATGCGCAATTGTGCAAAATGTAACTGTTCAGAGCGAGAGCCAAACACCGAGGAAACACGCAGTGTTTTCGAGGTTGGATCTGAGCAGTTACCGTTAAATAATGTTGGGAGCAATATAAAGGGAAAAAATTATGGAAAGTGACAAAATGAGCATATCCGAAATTGCCGAGGAGCTTGGGATGTCTTCCTCCACCGTCTCAAGGGCAATATCAGGGAAGGGCAGAGTGAGCGATGCGACTAAAAGCCGTATCCTGGAATACATAGCGGAAAGCGGCAAAACACCGCATATCCGCACATCGAAGTTTTCGGATAAGAAGACAATGAACATCTGCGTGACAATACCGGGGGAGGGTGATTATGCCGAGCTGCCCTATTTTACACGGATGATCATGACCCTTTATGATTTCTTTGTAATCCGGGACTATAACATCATCTTGGTGAAGACCCGTTCAGACGACATAAGCGCGCTGCGCGACATCATAAGGCGTCATAAGGTTGACGGGGTGATCCTGACCAGGGTTCTTGAAAACTGGGCTGACATAATGTATCTGAAGGAAAAGCAGGTGCCTTTTGTGGTGACGGGAAACTGCCAGGATGAATCGGTTTACCAGGTGGATGTGGATCAGCGGGGAGGCTGTCATGACCTGACGGATAACCTGATCAAGATGGGAACCCGCAGGATGGCGCTTCTCTGTGCGGATCTGCGCCAGATGGTATCTCAGGACCGCAGGGACGGCTATCTGGCAGCTCTCAGAGAAAACAATATTCCTATTGAAAGGCATCTCATTGCGGAGAATGCGGCGGACAGGAATGTGTTGGAGAAGGTAGTGCTGGACATTTTGAAGGAGCAGGTGGAGTGCATCATATGCAGCGATGACAGTATCTGTCTGTCGCTCCTTGATTATTTCAGGGAAATTGGTGTGACGGTGCCGCGGGATGTACGGGTGGCTTCTTTTTACAACAGTATGGTACTCAATGAATACCATCCCGCTATCACCAGTCTTGACTTTGACATTCGGGAGATGGGGAGAGCGGCGGGAAATATGCTGCTTCGGCTGCTGGAAGGACTTCCCTGTGAGAAAAAGAAGGTTTTGGGTTATAAGCTCCTGATCAAGGAATCTACAAACTTTGCGGCGTACAAGCCTTCCACGGACGTAAGCGAACATGCTCGCTTTGGGATTGTGTGAAGGAGAAAATGCGGAGAGGTGGAATATGGGAAGGAAGAAGCAAATAGTAACAGGGCTGTTTCTGACAGGAATACTTGCAGGTCTGTTTTGCTCCATAAAAGGACAGACAGCCCATAAGAGCGATGAGATTGATTATGACGCGCTGCTCTCGGTGATACAGGATGCAGACTCTTATGAAGCTTATCTCTCGAACCATGGGGATGCAGTACATCCGCAGACGGAGATTGTAATATACGGCGGAGATTTTGCCCGGGCATCGGAAGGGTTTCAGCGTTTGGAGGATTATGAAGGCCTTGGCAATGCCTGTGCCATGACTCTGGAGGAAGGCAGCATCACCTATGAGGTGGCGGCAGAAGAGGCAGGACTGTATAATCTTGAGCTTGTGTATTATCCGGTGGAGGGAAAGAACAACAAGATAGCCCGCACCCTTTTGATCAACGGCCAGGTTCCTTATTCAAATGCACAGTATCTGGAATTTTCCCGCATCTGGGAGAGCGCAGGAGAGATTGTGCCGGATGTCAGGGGAAATGATGTGCGTCCGAAGCAGCGGGAAGCACCGGAGTGGATGGATGTGTATGTGAAGGACAGCGAAGGTTTTTACCGGGAGGCCTTACAGTTTTACTTCGAGAAGGGGATTAACACCATAACACTGGAATCCACCCAGGAGCCAATGGTGGTCGGAAAGATCATTCTGACACAGGAAAAGGATATTCCGTCATACGAGGAGTACCGCGCGGCGAACCAGGCGGCGGGATGTGAGAAAGTGGTGATGAATCCTGTCAAGATTCAGGGGGAGGCGGCCTTTCGGAAGTCCGATTCTACTCTTTATCCCATCACAGACAGGACATCTCCGTTGACGGAGCCATATGACGCGGCAAAGACAAAGCTCAACACCATCGGCGGTTCCAACTGGCGGATATGCGGGCAATGGATCACATGGGAGATTGAAGTACCCTGTGACGGACTTTATGAGCTTGATGTGAAGTACCGTCAGAATGTGAACCAGGGTGTTACCGTAGTGCGGTCTCTTTACATTGACGGGGAAGTGCCCTTTCAGGAGGCGGCGCAGCTTTCGTTCTACTATGAGAATGCCTGGCGGATTACTGCGCTGGGGGACGAGACAGGGGCTTATGAGTTTTATCTTACGGAGGGAAAGCATTCCGTCACTTTTGAAGTGGCCATGGACGATTCGCTCTCAGAGATTCTCAGAGTAGCGGATGCCTGCGTGGCGAATCTGAACAGTGCCTACCGACAGCTTCTGATGGTGATAGGCAGCTCTCCCGATACCTTCCGGGATTATCAGCTGGAGACAAAGACACCGGAGGCTCTCAGGATTCTGGAAGAGCAATATGTGGTCATGCAGGGGCTTAAGGAGATGGTGGACAGGTATGCGGAAGGCTCCAGGGGAAGCCAGGCAGCCACCATTGAAAATCTGGTGAACCAGCTTAAGATCATGACGGAGAATCCCAAGAAGATTGCAAAACAGTGGTCGGCATTTAAGGACAATATTGTGGCGCTGAGCTCCTGGGAGCTCTCCATGAAGGAGCAGCCTCTGGAAATAGATTACATTCTGGTCAATGCGCCGGGAGCGGAACTGCCGGAGGTGAAACCGGGTTTTTTCCGGTCTCTGGCCCATGAGGCAAAACAATTTGCGGCCAGCTTTGTGGAGGATTATGACAGTATCGGGAATGTGTACAGCGAGGAGGAAGCGCTGGAGGTCTGGATCCTCGCGGATTCTACGGCAATTACCAGCCAATCTGGCAGCGGGCGGGATCAGGCCACGGTGATCAAGGACCTGGTGGATAACTATTTCGTGCCTCAGAAAGGAATCGCGGTAAATGTAAAGCTTGTGAATAAAGACGTGCTTTTGTCCGCAACGCTGGCCGGAGAAGGTCCGGATGTGGCGCTGAATGTGGCGGGGGTGGAGCCGGTCAATTATGCTCTGCGCAATGCGGCAGTGGATCTGACCCGATTTTCAGATTTTGACGAGGTGGCGGATTGGTTTTATGAGGATGCGCTGACCCAGTTCACCTATAACGGGGGTGTGTATGCCCTGCCCCAGACAATGTCCTTCCATGTGATGTTTTACAGAGCCGACATTCTGGCGGACTTAGGGGTGGATATACCCCAGACCTGGGATGATTTTTATGACGCGCTGGCGGTCATCCAGAAAAGGAATATGAATGTGGGCATTATCCCGGATTATACCTCTTATGCCATGTTCCTGTACCAGTGGGGCGGCAGGTATTACACCGAAGATGATACTGCAAGTGCCCTGGACAGTGAGGAGGCCATTGCCGCGTTTAAACGGTGGTCCGGCAATTACAGTGATTACAACATGCCAATCTCTTACGATTTTGCAAACCGGTTTCGCACAGGAGAAATGCCCCTTGCCATCGGGGATTATACAAACTACAACTATCTGTCCGTCTTTGCGCCGGAGATCAAGGGACTGTGGGGCTTTACAGTGGTTCCCGGCTATGAGAGGGAGGATGGCACCATCGATCACAGCGTATCCGCGTGGGAGACAGCATCCGTTCTGATGGCTACCAGTACAAAACAGGATCAGGGCTGGGAATTTTTGAAATGGTGGATGAGCGGAGATACCCAGACTGACTACGGCAATGAGATTGAAAATGTGCTGGGAGTGGCGGGCCGTGTGGCCACCGCGAATCTGGAGGCGCTGGAAAATCTGCCCTGGGCAGCGGCAGATTACAGGCAGCTTTCGGCACAGCTGGAGTGGGTAAAGGCAATTCCGCAGATACCGGGAAGCTATTATCTGGAGAGAAACATAAAGAACGCATTTTATACAGTGTACGACGACAAGGAAGACCCGCGGGAGGTTTTACAGGATATTGTGAATATCATCAATGATGAGATTACCAGCAAGCGCCGTGAGTTCGGTCTGAATACAAGATAGGGGGGCCTTATGGAGGAGAGGAAAGAAAAAAAGCCTTTGCTGCCGCTGCTTCTGGCATACGGAAAAATAAAGCGGCGGGAACTTTTTCGCGCGGTCAGGCGCAACAGGACGCCCTATCTTTTGATGGCGCCGTACTGTCTATTGTTTATCCTGTTTTATCTGCTGCCGGTATGTATTTCCATTGGGCTTGGCTTTACATATTTTAACGTGCTGGAGCCGCCGAAATTTGTAGGTCTGCAGAATTACATAGACCTGTTTTTTGCGGATGATATTTTTCTTACTGCGGTGAAAAACACCTTTGTGTTCGCCATCATTACGGGACCGGTGGGTTACTTTCTGGCGCTGTTTATCGCGTGGATGATAAACGACATAAAAAATTCAAAACTGAGAGCTTTTATGACGCTTTTATTCTATGCGCCCACCATATCGGGGCAGGCGTATATTATCTGGAAGTTCATTTTTTCCAGCGATATATACGGTATTGCAAACGGCTGGCTCATGAAGCTGGGTCTTACCAGCCAGGCAATTTTATGGTTTGAAAATGATAAGTACTGCATGATCATCTGTATTGTGGTGGTGCTGTGGATGAGCATGGGAACAGGTTTCCTTTCCTTTATCGCCGGACTGCAGAACGTGGACAAATCCCTGTATGAGGCAGGCTATATGGACGGGGTGAAGAACCGTTTCCAGGAATTGTGGTATATCACTCTCCCCGCAATGAAAGAGCAGCTCATGTTCGGTGCCGTTATGACGGTGACAGCGTCCTTTGCCATTCACGATCAGATTGCTGCCCTGGCGGGCTTCCCCAGCGTGAAATACTGTGTGCATACGGTTGTATCTCATCTGGTGGACTACGGCAGTGTGCGCTTCGAAATGGGCTATGCTTCCGCCATCGCAACGCTGCTGTTTGTGGTGATGATCGCCTGCAACAAGCTGATACAGAAATTTCTGGGAAAGGTGGGAAGCTGATATGTCAAATATCTATTTCAGACACAGAAAACGGGCAAAGGCCAGCCATTCCCATGCCGGGGATGCGGTAAGCTTTTTGTTTCTGGCAATGCTGGGAGTTTTTATGGGACTGCCCATTGTGCTCTCTGTCTCCAACTCCCTGAAGCCTCTGGAGGAGCTGTTTGTCTTTCCGCCGAAATTTTTGGTAAAAAATCCTACGATGGATAATTTTCATGATGTGTTTATCCTGATGAGCCAATCCTGGGTGCCCTTTACCAGATATGCCTTTAATACGGTATTTATTACCATCGTGGGCACGATTGGACATCTCCTGATTGCCAGCATGTGTGCATATGCGCTGGCGAAGCATAAATGTCCGGGACGGAACCTTATTTTCGGCGTGATAGTCACCGCGCTGATGTTTTCCGCCCAGGTGACCGCCATACCAAACTACCTGATAATGTCCAAAATGGGCTGGCTGGACAGCTATGTATCTCTGATTCTGCCGGCTATTGCAAAACCTTTGGGTCTTTTTCTCATGAAGCAGTTTATGGAGCAGGTTCCGGATGCGCTGCTGGAGGCGGCGCGAATTGACGGAGCCGGTGAAGTCACCACGTTTTTCCGGGTTGCAATGCCACAGGTGAAACCGGCCTGGCTGACGCTGATCATTTTCTGTTTTCAGGATCTGTGGAATATGCAGGGTTCCAACTACATTTACAGCGAGAAATTAAAAACCTTATCCTATGCGTTAAGCCAGATTTCCGCGGCGGGAATCTCCCGCTCAGGTGCGACGGCGGCGGTGACGGTGATCATGATGGTGGTGCCTATTGTGCTGTTTATGCTCTGCCAGAGCAATATTATTGAGACTATGGCATCCTCCGGCATCAAGGAATAAGGGGGAGGAGAGAATGAGGAAAAAGTGTTTTCGAAGAGCGCTGACGGGAATAATAGCAGCGGCATTTATACTGCTCCCCGCAATTACCGTGCAGGCAAGCATGCCTTATGATACCTATTCCTATAATTATTGGGGCGAGGAAGTAAAGGAACCCCACTCGTACCTCTACAGCAAGACCATCACGGACAGGGAATTGGGCAGCAGGCTGAGCTACCCTCAGGATATGTTCGTGGGAAACGGGTGTCTTTACATTGCCGATACCGGGAATTCCAGGGTGCTGGTAACGGATATGGAGGGGAATATCCGGTTTGAGATTACGGGGCTTTCGGCGCCACAGGGGATTTTTGCCACAGAGGATGGGCACATCTATGTAGCGGATACGGGAAACAGCAGGGTGGCGGAATTTGATGAAGAAGGTCTTTTCTTAAGAGAGATCGGAAGACCTGAGACTACACTGATCGCGGACAGTCAGGAATATTCGCCCACCAGGGTTGTGGTGGACAATGCGGGGCGGATTTATGTCATTGCCTATGGAATAAATATGGGGCTGGTGGAGTTTGACAGCAGTGGTGCGTTCCAGGGTTTCATGGGGGCCACGGAAGTGAGCGTCAGCACCTTTGAGTATATCTGGAAAAATTATTTTTCCAGCGAGGCGCAGCAGGAGCGGATGGAAACCATTGTTCCCACAGAGTACAGCAATATTTTTGTGGATCGGGACAATTTTATCTACGCCACTATCAATAACCTTTCCAATGAGGACAGGGAATCGGGAGCAGATGCCATAAGACGCCTGAATCCCACAGGGACGGATGTGCTGCGGCGGCTTGGAAATTACCCCATTATCGGAGATCTGGAAACTGTTACCTATGGATGGGACTGGTCCTCATTTGTGGATGTGGCGGCCACGGACTATGGCTGTTATTTCATTCTGGATCAAACAGACGGCAAGATTTTCGCCTACGACAATGACGGAGTTTCCCTTTTTGTCTTCGGCCACAGCGGGATCAAGGAGGGCAACTTTCAAAAGCCGGTGGCCATCGGGTTAAATGAGGATGAAAGCCGTGTCTATGTGTTGGATAATCTGCTAAACAGCATTCTGGTGTTTGACATTACGGAGTATGGAAGAAATCTTCTGGACGCCATAAGACTTAACAGTATAGGCGATTCCGATGGGGCAACGAAAAAATGGCAGGCAGTACTCAGCCGAAACTCCAACAGCGAGCTGGCTTATGTGGGACTCGGCAAGGCTTATCTGACGGAAGGAAGCTACAGAGAGGCCATGGAGTGTTTTGAACTGGGAAACAGTAAAAAATATTACACGAAAGCTTTTTCCTATTACCGCAAGGAGATGATGGAGCGGTATCTCACTAAAGCGGTTGGAATTCTTGCGGTTCTTTTAATTGTGGTGTGGCTGGTGAGAAAGGCGCTGCGTGTAAGGAAATGGGTAGGTGAGGTTCGATGTTATATGGAAAATCATTGAAGTATGTGTTTCATGTAATTTTTCATCCTGCTGACGGCTTCTGGGATCTGAAGCGGGAGAAACGCGGAAGTCTTGCAGCGGCCCTGACGTTTGTGGCGCTGACCATCGTCACTCTTGCGCTGGAAAAACTGGATACGGCATTTCTGTTTAACGACAATCGGCTGTCAAAGGTGAACGTGATGATAGACGCCTTCACGGTGCTTCTGGTGTTCGGACTGTGGTGCGTTGCGAACTGGTGCACAACCTCATTGATGGACGGAAAAGGACGGATGAAGGATATTATCATTGCCATGGGCTATGCGCTGTTTCCGGTGGTGCTGATACGTTTGCCGCTGGTGCTTGTGAGCTATTGCATCACTGCGGAGGAGGGAACCTTTTACTATGTGTTTGGGTTTATCGCTTACGCCTGGGTAGCGGTGCTGGTGTTTGCGGGGACTATGATGACTCATGAGTACGGTTTTTGGAAGAATGTTTTTACCTGTATTATTACCGTTTTGGGGATGGGCATTTTAATGTTTATCGGGCTTCTGTTTTTTAACGTGATTTCCGAAATTATTGTTTTTATGACAACGATTTACAAGGAAATCAGGTTTCGTTAGAGGAGGGGGATGGATGAGAAAGCAAATACAAAGAGCAGCAATGGGCTTTCTTCTCGGAGTGTTCGTGTTCGTCGGGATTCCGGTCAGGGCCGGTGCCGGCAGCGGTGAAATTTCGAATGCAGCCGTCTCCGAAATGAAGAAGGTGGCGGAGAGCGATTCGCTGGAGCTTTACTTTGACGAGGCGGAGGCCGGAATTGCGGTGGTGGACAAAGAGAGCGGGGAGGTATGGTTTTCCAACCCCGTAGATGCGGATCAGGATGCCGTTTCCTCAGGGTATTACAGGAGAGTGCTAAAATCACAGGTCAACATTACCTACATCAATGAAAGCACTCAGGTGAGCACTATGGACAGCTACAGCGATGCGGTGGCGGAAGGGCAGTTTACGGTGGAATACCTGGAAAACGGTGTAAGGGTCACTTATACCATGGGGGAAGGGGGGAGCAGGCTGCTTCTGCCGGAGGTGATCGCGGAGGAAAGGATGCTTTTCTTTCAGGAAAAAATGTCGGACGCCCAGAGGAAAAAGTTGAACCGGAATTATTCCTTTGATGAAAATACAGGTTTATATACGCTCCGGGGCGGCGTCAAAGACTACCTGAAGGAGGAACTGGCGGAGTATTTTGCAGAGGCTGGCTACACAGAGGCGGATTATGAGCTGGACGAGCAAAACGAAGGCAGCGGCGGAGCGCAGAAGGAGTGGTTTACGGTTCCCGTGACCTATGAGCTGGACGGAGATAATCTGCTGGTCTGGGTGGATCCGGAGGAAGTGACCTATGACACGGACGGTTACTATCTGGTTGGAATGGATCTGCTTCGTTATTTCGGAGCGTCCATGTCGGATGACGGCTATCTTTTTGTGCCGGATGGAAGCGGGGCGTTAATTGACTTCAACAACGGAAAGACCGCCGTTTCATCTTACAAAGCCAGTGTGTATGGGCAGGATGCCACCATGTTGTGCATGAACTGGGTACAAAGCCAGGTAGATCCGGCAAACACGGTGCGTATGCCGGTGTATGGAATTAAAGAAGGAAATAAGTCTCTTTTTGCCATAATCGAGGAGGGAGATGCCTACGCCTCCATCAATGCCGAGGTGTCAGGGAGAACCACAGGCTACAACAATGTGTACCCCTCTTTTACCTATCTGCAGTACGGGGAAACCTCCCTGGACGATATTGTGGGGGCAAACAGCTATTACCTGTATTCGGAGCCGGAGTTTTGCGGAAAATATATGGTACGGTATTCCTTTCTCACTGGAGAGAAAGCGGATTATTCCGGCATGGCCGCATGCTATCGGAATTACCTGATCAAAAAGGGGATACTGGGGGAAAAGACGGAGGAGACAGGGATTCCCTTTTATGTGGAATACATCGGAGCAATAGATAAGGACAAGACATTTCTCGGAGTCAAATATAACGCCATAGAAGCGGTGACTACGTTCGATAACGCAAAGGAGATCACCGGGCAGTTGGCGGAACAGGGCGTGGAAAATATCAATGTGGTGTATTCCGGCTGGATGAACGGCGGGCTTCGGGGAACGGCGGCTACAAAGCTTTCGGTGGTGTCAGGGCTGAAGGAAAAGGGTTACGGGCTGGCAAATTTTCTCGCTGATATGGAGGGAAAAGACCTGTACTTTACGGCGGATTTCCAGTATGTGTACAGGGATAAGCTCTTTGACGGGTACAGTACCATGCGCTATGCGCCAAAGTATTTTGACAACACAAATGCCACCGTGAACCGGTACGGGATTGCCAGCCGCGAGTCGGATGGCACTCTGGCAAACCTGATCAGTCCCTGTTACACGGAAAAGATCGTGTCGGATTTTACCGGGATGCTGACAAAGAAAAGAATCACAGGAATCCATATCGGGACACTTTCTTACGAGCTGTATTCCGATCTGTATCGAAGCAATTACACGGACCGGCAGATGGCGGAAGAAAAGAACAGGGCGGCGCTGGAGGGAGCGGTACAAAGCGGTTTCTCCCTTTTGGGGGATAATGCAAATGCCTATCTCTGGGGCAGTCTCAAGGAAGAGATCAACCTTCCCTTTTTCTCTAACGGCTATCAGATTTTAGACAGGGAAGTTCCTTTTTACGGGATGGTTCTCCACGGATATGTTCCCTATGCGGGAGAGGCACTGAACCTGAGCGATGATTACGAAACAGCGGTTCTAAAGAGCGTGGAGAACGGGGCGGGACTTCATTTTAAGTGGATATACGCCGCAAACTCCGTACTCAAGGAGACAGACTATGACGAGCTGTATTCGGTCAATTACGGAGCATGGCTGGATACGGCGGCAGAAACCTGCAGGCGGATGAACAGTGAACTGGGGAGGCTGCAGAACCTTGTTATTTCGGAGCATATTTATATGACTGATGATGTGGTGAGAGTGACTTACGAGGACGGAACAAGGGTTTATGTCAATTATGGCAATGAAGCGGCGAAAGTGGACGGTGTTGCGGTGGAAGCCCGGAATTACACGGTAACACCGGGCGGAAAGGAGTAAGGCCATGGAATATTTTAGGAGACGAAACGGGAAATGGCGCTTTTCTCTGACCGGAAAAGATGCTGTGGCAGGGCTGTTGTTTATTCTGCCGTTTCTGGTTGGATTTTTTTTCATCTTTCTGCCGTTGATTGCAGAGTCACTGCGGTTCAGCTTCAGCGACATGCAGGTGACAGGAGACGGCTACATTCTGACACAGACTTCAAACCGGGGTCTGGGAAATTACCTGCGTGCTTTTACCATAGATCCGGATTTTAATTTACAGCTCCTGGGCAGCATTTCTCAAATGCTTTTACAGGTGCCGCTGGTGTTGATCTTCAGTTTTTTTGCGGCAAATCTGCTGAACCAGAAATTTCACGGGAGAACGGCGGCGAGAAGTATATTGTTTCTGCCGGTCATCATTTCTTCCGGAGTCATTCTTGCGCTGGAGAATTCGGATCTGCTGGTGGCTACGCTGGACAGCACAACGGACAGTGCGGCCATCGGAAACCTGGGGGCCTTTTTGAACATAAGAAGCTTTCTTGCAGAGTATACCTCGCTCCCCATATCCGTGATATCCGTACTGGCCACGGCGGTCAACGAATTATACGATATAGTGATCGCCTCCGGCGTACAGATATTGATCTTCCTGGCGGGCCTGCAGGGTATTTCACCCTCCCTCTATGAGGCATCCAGCATGGAGGGAGCGACTCAGTGGGAAAATTTCTGGAAGATCACGTTTCCCATGATAAGCTCGTTGATACTGGTAAACAGTGTGTACACGGTAATTGCTCTGTTTACCAGCGAGAGCAATGAAATGATGACGGAAATACGCACCACCATTTTTACGGAAATCGATTATGGATACGGTTCCGCCATGGCATGGATCTATTTTGTGTGTATCGCGGTCATTATAGCCGTTGTGGGAGGCGTTATTTCCAGACATGTATTTTATTATGATGAGAGGTAATAGCGTGAGAAGAACTTCTAACACTCGCAGCAAGGGCTGCTTCGTGAAGAAGTTCTAAAGTCTCACGCAGAAGAATGCCCGGCCGGCAAGCCGGCTTTGTACGGGCATTCTTCATAAGCCAACTTGTTGGCTTTGGGATTGTGAGTCGCAGCAGAGCTGCGACATGGAGGTTTGAGTATATGAGATTTATGAGAGCAGGGAAACGAATCACTCCGGCGCGCGTAGGGCGCATGGGCTGGAGTCTGGTGCGGGGTGTTATCGTCATAGGAATCTGTTTTACGATCCTGCAGCCCCTCTTTTTGAAATTCAGTGTGTCCTTTATGGGTGAGAGTGACCTTTACGATGCCAGTGTGAGATACATTCCAAAGAATTTCACATGGAGCAACTATCGGCTGGCGCTTTCCGGCATGAACTACGGAACTGTATTTGTGCGGACACTGCTGCTGTCGGCGGGAGTTTCTCTTCTGCAGCTTGTGTCATGTCTGCTTGTGGCTTACGGCTTTGCGAGATTTCGTTTTCCGTTTAAAAAGCTGCTGTTTGGGTGTGTGATCTTTACCATGATCGTGCCGCCTCAGGTTATCATGCTGCCGTTGTTTATTAAATACCGTTTTTTTGATATATTCGGCATTTTTCAGTTGTTGACGGGGAGTTCTGTCAATCTGATCGACACTTACTGGCCTTTTATCTTACAGGCGGCAACTACCATGGGAGTGCGAAACGGACTGTACATATATATGCTGCGGCAGTTTTTTAAGAATATGCCAAAGGAACTGGAGGAGGCGGCCTTTGTGGATGGCTGCGGAAAGCTCCGGACTTTTGTCCGGATCATGGTGCCCAGCGCTGTGCCCATGATGGTGACTGTGTTCCTGTTCGGGTTTGTGTGGCAGTGGACGGACTCGTTTTACTCATCCCTGTATCTGAACAGAACACAGGTGATGTCCACGGCGCTGAGCTCTCTGGCGGCAAACGTGTACAGGCAATATGAGGGCTTCGGCGGTTCCATGAGCTTTATCAGTCCCGGATATGTGTCCATGATAAACAATACGGGAACAGTGTTGGCAATCATACCGCTGGTTGCAATCTATGTCTTCTGTCAGCGGTATTTTGTGGAGGGAATCGAGCGCTCCGGAATTGTCGGTTAATAGTGTGTAAAGAAATTCTAAGTCAGCATAATACGCTGCCTAAGAATTCCTAAATTACACACATAAGAAAAATGCCGAAAATATGGCATTTTTCATCCGGATTTGAATTACCGCAGAGCGGCGACATGGAAGTTAGCGTGGAGGTTAATGCAAATAATTGCATTTTCTATATGCACATAAGGTGCAGGAAAGGAGATTTTATGAAAAAGAACTGGAAGAGAAGCAAAGGAGTGGCTGCAGCATTGATTGCGGCGCTTATGATGATGTCTCTGGCAGGCTGCGGCAGCCGGGGCACATCGGGGAACGAATCGGAGGGAGGAAATTCCGGGGGAACGGAAAGCGTTCAAAACAGCGGAGAGATTCAGACCGGCGGCAATGGGGAGGGCACCGGCGCGGAGTACGATTTCGGCGGCAGAGTATTCCGTATCGGCTCCTACTATGATATGACCCCTGACCCGGAGTCCAATGCGGTAAATGCGGCACTGTCCGAGAGAATTGCCTATGTGGAGAAAACCTATAACTGTACTATCGAATTTGTAGATCTGGGTGATGATTATGTAAACGACTATACCACCAGTGTTCTGGCCGGTGACCCGGTGTGCGATGTGGGCTATGCCATCACCACGACTGTGCTGCCAACCCTGATCGACGGCGGTATTGCTTATCCCATCAGCGATTTGGGTGTTATTGACTTTGACGATTACAAATGGCGTGCAGATGTAATAGAGGCAGGCCGCTATAAGGGCAAAAACTACACATTGCTGCTGACCGATCCGGAGATACGCTACGGCATCTTCTGGAACAAGACATTGTTTGATCAATACGGTCTGCCGGACCTGTATGAGCTGTACGAGAATGACCAGTGGACCTGGGACAAATTTAAGGAAGTCGCCCAGAATGCAAATGTGGATAAGGACAATGACGGAACCATTGACATTTACGGATTTAATACAAGAGAAAATCTCGGCTGGTGCTACCTGTACTCCAATGAGGCTTATGTGGCGAATAAAACCGATTCAGGTATGACAGTTGATCTGAGCGACAGCCATGTGATCGAAGCGCTGACTGCGCTGAAGGATTTTACTACAACCGTAAACTACCGGACGCTCAACAATGGCGTAGATGACTGGGATTCCCTGATCCTCTCCTTTCAGAACGGTACATCCATGATGTGCCTGGAGGAGTTTTGGATCTCCTACATGTATCTGGATAAGATGAGCGATGACTGGGGCTGGGTGCCCTTCCCCAAGGGAAATTCCGCTCAGGAATATTCCTGTTACGGCAAGGAGAACGGCTGCCGCATTATCTTAAACGGCGTGGATAAGCCGGAGGAAGTTGCCCTGATGTATGACCTGATCACAGATCTGGCGGACAGTGAGGAGGAGTGGAACAACCTCTTGGAAGACCAGCTTGAGAACTGGTGTGACGATGCGGAAACCGTGGAAAATGTCACTTATATTTACAGTAAGGGACTATCCAAAATTAACTCCATCAACGGGTTTGCAACCCTGAATAATTCCGTCAATGCCATGATAAACGCAATTTCCAACGGAGAGATGACGCCCCAGACTGCCCTGGATACCTATCAGACCGAAATCGCGACTGCGGTTTCTGACCTGAACACGGGCGAGACCACTGTCAAGGATATTGAATTTGCGGGAAATCTCCTTGTGAACTCCAGCTTCGAGCTCGGCGTGGACGGTTGGGATATTACAAGAGAAAATACGGAGGCGGGAATTTCCAGAAATGACAACGATGGATATCCGAAGTCGGGACAGTTCAGCTTCCATTACTGGAATGCGGATGCCTTTACAATCGATGCGTCGCAGACTGTGACTGTGGATGCTGCGGGTACATACCTGTTGTCCCTATACTCTCAGGGAGATGATACCACCGGTTCTTCCATGACCTTATATGTGAAGGATGATGCAGGGAACATTCTGGATTCCGTGGATTTTGCCAATGCGGGATGGAGCGTATGGCAGACACCGGAGATTTCCGTGACGCTTGAGGCCGGCGCAGTGGTAACAGTTGGCTTTACGATCAACGGACAGCCGGATGACTGGGGAACCATTGACGATGTAACCTTTTGTATTCAGCAATAGTGTGAGAAGAAGTTCTAATGCTCACAGCAAAGGCTGTTTCGCAAAGAACTTCTATGTCTCACACTGAGAAATGCCTGAAAACATGGCATTTCTCATCAAGATTTGAGATTAGTATGAGAAAGAGAGCAGGGAATGAGAAGAAGTAACAGAAAAGTTGCGGCTCTTGTTCTTGCGGCGGTTCTCGCAGCCGGTCAGACCGGCTGCGGAGATTCGCAGGCAGACCCGGAGAACGCAAATATTAATAAAAGTGATAAATATTTTATCAAGGGAGCAGATATTTCTTCCCTTCAGGCAGTAGAAGATTACGGCGGCGTTTTTTACGATTTTGAAGGGAAAAAGACGGATCCGGTGGCATTTTTGATGGAAAACGGATGCAATTACTTTCGTCTCCGCATATGGAACAATCCTACCATGTCTTTTGATGCCGGGAATTACTGTGATCTGGAGCACACAAAGGAGCTGGCCGTAAGAATCAAAGAAGCCGGGGGAGATTACCTTCTGGATTTCCATTATTCGGACTGGTGGGCGGATCCGAATAACCAGACTATCCCTGCAGAATGGGCATCCATGAGCGAGGATGAGATGGTTCAGGCAGTCTACGATTACACGGCAGAGGTCTTGAATACTCTGGCGGCGGAGGATGCTTATCCGGATATGGTGCAGATCGGCAACGAAATCGGAAACGGTATGCTGTGGAGCTACGGTACCACGGATCATCCGGACACTCTGGCGGCGTTTTTAAACAGCGGCATTAAAGCTGTGCGGGACACCACTCCCGAAGGGCAGGAAACCCGGATTATGATTCATGTGGAGACCGGGGGTTCGAAGGGGGCTACGGAGACTTTTTTCTCCATGATCGAAGAACACGGCGTAACAGATTATGACATTGTGGGGCTTTCCTACTATCCCTATTGGCACGGAACTTTTTCCGAAATGCGGGAAAACGTGCTCAATGTCTATCAAAAGTTCGGCAAACAGGTGGTGCTGGCGGAGACCGCCTACCCATTCACCAATGATAACGCGGACGATAAGCGGAACATGGTTTCCGAAGCGGACCTGACAGGCGTAGGGTTCGAGGCAAGCGAAGAAAACCAGAGGCTTGTATTGGAGCTTATTATGAACACCGTGGCCGGATGCGAGGGCGGCCTGGGAATCTTTTACTGGGAGCCGGTGTGGCTTGCCGTAGACGGCGCGGGGGTGTCCAAGGGGAGCGGAAACGAGTGGGAAAATCAGGCGCTGTTCGACTTTGAGGGGAAGGCCCTCTCCGGTATAAAAGCATTTGGGTTTGCGCCCGGAACGCTGGATAATGACAAGGCACTGCTTGCCTATCCCTTTGACCCGGTGGAAATTGACAGGAGTGCTGCCGGGGAGGCGTTGAGAGATGAACTGCCGCAGTATGCGAAGGTGCTTTATCTTGACGGAACCACCAGGGATACGCAAGTGGAATGGGACCTTGACTCCAGAAAGGATATTACGGAGACGAGATGCGCGTTTCAGGGAAAGGTACTTGATTTCTCCGTTTCTCTGCCTGCCATTCTGGCGGATACGGGTAAAGTGAATAATCTGGATTTTGAGGAGGGAGATTCCGGCTGGAATATCCAACAGAGCAAAAATGCCGGGAAAATCTGCAATGATGACAGCAGCTATCCTCACTCCGGAGAATGGAGCTTCCAGTTTTGGAACGCGGATGAGTTCGACATTGACCTTTACCAGCCGGTGAAGATTGAGGAGAGCGGAGAGTACCATCTGCAGGTGTGGTCTCAGGGTATCGGCGGGTCCGGGCTTGCCATGACGCTCTATATTGCCGATGCGGAAGGGAATGTGATTTCTTCCACGGATTTTACGAATATGGGCTGGAATCAGTGGCAGCACCCGGCTGTTTCCACAGAGTTAAACGCAGGAGATGAGGTGCGCATCGGCGTGAAGATTGACGGAGGTGCAGACGACTGGGGAACTCTGGATGAGTTTTCCTTCTACACCGGAGAGTTGAAGGAGGAGAATGAGACCAGCGGAGGGGGAGAGGAACCGGTTGAAGATGTTCCTTCCGCCGCCGGCAATATCCTGCAGAATTCCTCATTTGAAAGCGGTGATAACGGCTGGGAGATTACAAGGGAAAACACCGGAAGCGGCACGGTGCGAAATGACAATGAGGGAAATCCCCACAGCGGCGATTACAGCTTCCATTATTGGAACGATTCCGATTTTTCCATTGACATTGCGCAGAGTGTGACGATTGCGGAGACGGGAAGCTATACCTTAAGCGCTTATTCTCAGGGGGACGGCGACACGGATACCTATATGACGCTGTATGCGAAGGACGCGGATGGAAATATTCTGGCCTCGTCTGATTTCTCCAACCAGGGCTGGGATCAGTGGCAGAATCCCACAGTGGAAATTGAACTGTCTGAAGGAGCCGTCATTACAGTCGGAATTACGATAAACGGAAAGGCAGGCGGATGGGGAACTTTGGATGATATTACGCTTGCAGTCAAATAAACAGGATTTACATTAAATCCGACCTCTTCCGGGATGCTGAATCAAAAGCATCAGGGGAGGTCGGATTTTTTACGCGGGCAGGAATATGGCGATCAGACCTGTATTTTTGACATAAGGGCTTCCTGCAGAACTTGGGAAAAATTCAGGTTCATGGACATTGCCGCCTCATTCAGCCACTCAGGAATGCTTAAAGTCTTTTTCACCGCTCGGGAACTTGTGCGCTTTTTGTAGGCAAGCATATCAAATTCAATTACAACAAGGAAGGAATCCGGTTCGGGTGTAATTTCTGTTGGGTCGGAAGCAGCGGGAAAGGGCTGTTGTTCTTTTTCGCGGCAGACCAGAGCCAGGCCAAGTGCATCCACAGCCATTTCATAAGCCTGTGTCATGTCGTCGCCCTGTGTGAGACACTCGGGAATATCAGGAAAGGAAACCCAAAAACCTCCTTCCTCTGCTTTGTGAAAAAATGCGGGATAAAATATTTTTTTCATATAGCGCCTCCATGCTTAGCGTCAGGACTATTTAAGTCCCGCCTGTTTTAATATGGCCTGTTCAAGCCCTTTTTTAAGACTTGTGCTGTGATAAGGAACTTCAGTTTGGCATCCGGTTGTATTATTTCTCATTTTTACATGAGACCCATTTTGGCCAATTATCTCAAAACCGTTTTTCTTGAGATGCCTTATCATTTGTATATTTTACTACGTAATAATACGTGGGTCAAATAAACTACGTATTATTATGTAAAATGCATGTGGGAAACCTTGAAAAACCTAAGGGAACATAGAGCTGATCTATGGAAATGGCGGATAAATTCAGTTGCATATTAATGAATATAATATACCTTATAGTCTGCCTTTTTTCAACTCTGAATTATAATAGAATATCCGTTGACCGCATTGGAAAGATGTTGAATATGTAGGTATCTTGGTATACAATCATACTAATATTGCAGCGAGTATACGAAGGAGAAGCCTATGAAATTCAACAGGGAAGAGATACCCGTTTCTGATTTGTGGGATGTGATTGTACGACATGCAGGAGAAGACTTTGCCACCAAAAAAGGATTGCCTTTTGTATATTCCATCAAGGGCGGAGAGCTTTTTACCGACAGGCGGGAGCGCTCTATCACCCGCAGCACCTTTGAAAAAGCATATGATAAGCTGGAGAGAGATCAGTGCGGGGATGGTGCGCCGAGGCGGATCGTGGGTCCCAAAACTCTGAATGTATACGGCGCGCCTTACGTGTGGGCGGTTTTTGTAGGAATAGGCCTGATTGAGGAGGAAATGCAGTATCGCCAGGAGGAACTGGAGCTGTAGAATTTTTCATTGACTTTCGGGGAGATTTCATGGTATAGTACATTCGTATGGAAAACAGGGGATGAGAGTCTTCCATGCAAATATTTTGGCAACATGGTTGCCTTATTGATTGAGTTAAAAGCTCAAATTTTATAAGTTGGTTACTATAAACCGGTGCTGATGCACATCTAACTTGTGAAACGGTCAATAAGAGTAGTAAAAGTAAAATATTTGCTATATAGACTCTAAAAACCACATATCTGTCCATACGCTGCTGTTATACCGGAGGGCCGGAGGCCCGGCCGGTTTTGAAACACCCCGCTGATAATGCGCGCACATTGTGCATAGCAGACGGCGCGGCATAAACCGACAGATTTTCAAGGCAAGTGATGAGTGGCATCACTTGCCTTTTATTATGCACAGGGTGCATGCGGAATTTATGAATGGCATGACCATTTTGCACAGGAGAGGAGGAAAATATGAGCGATAAGATTTCCCTGTACGGTTTCAATAATCTGACGAAATCCCTCAGCTTTAATATCTATGATGTATGCTATGCGAAGACACAGCGGGAACAGAAGGATTATATTGCCTACATTGACAAGCAGTATAATTCCGAGCGTCTGACCAATATTCTGACTAATGTGACGGACATGATCGGCGCTAAAGTGTTGAATATTTCAAGCCAGGACTATGAGCCCCAGGGCAGTTCCGTGACGATCCTGGTGGCGGAACAGAGCATGGTGCCCGTGGGGGATACTACGGTGGCGCATCTGGACAAGAGCCACATTACGGTGCATACCTATCCGGAGTACCATCCGGAGACATGTCTGGCTACTTTCCGGGTGGATATTGACGTGGCTACCTGCGGAGAGATTACGCCTCTTTCTACTCTGGATTACCTGATCGGCTCCTTTGATTCGGACATTATTACCATGGATTACCGTATCAGGGGATTCACCAGGGACATCGGCGGGCATAAGCTGTTCATAGACCACAAAATAACGTCTATCCAGGATTATATTGACGATTCCATCCTGCGCAGATATGATGCGGTGGACATCAATGTGTACGACGCAAATATTTTCCACACAAAGATGCTGATAAAGGAAATCGATCTGCAGGAGTACCTGTTCAACAGTGATGTCTATGAACTGCCGCCGAAAATCCGGTTGGAGATCATGGATAATCTGCGGAAAGAGATGATTGAGATATTCAGCGGAAGAAATGTGTACTAGTGCTCTATTTACCGATTAACTACACATTTTTGCCTGCCGGAATTGTCATCTGCTGCGTTGTTTTCGAAGAAAGGGAACCATATGGAGGACTATGCAATAAATACCTTTGAGGATCTGTATGCCGGGCTTGCCTGCCTGGAGGAAAAGGGGATAAGGGACTGGCATACGGAACGGGAGAGCAAAGACGTATTTGTGATAGATGGGGGTAAATCCGGGCGCATTTGTGTTCGCCGCCGGAAAGGCAGGGTACACTTTGAATTTTGGTGTAAACGCGAGATGATCTATGAGGATTCCTTTTCCTGCAAGGAAGCCTATGAGGTATGTCTCGAAGCGGTACAGGAATGGAAAGTACGTCTGCCCAACAAGTGGATCAGTGTGGAAAAGCCGGACATATTTCTGCCTCCCGCGCTGAAAAGGTTTTTGAGGATCGCAGGTTGCATAGTCGGCATCATTTTGGTATCAGTATGCGGTTTTTTATTGTTTGCCATTTGGATTCATTATGATAAGCTAACGCCTTTTTACGTTTACCTCTCACTTACCTTTTCTTTTGGTGTGCCTCTGCTTGGAGGAATTGCTTTGATTATCCTGTCTGTGAGAAAAAAAGGCAAGGGGACGCATATTACGGAGAAATAGGAATTTCGGAAAGGAGGCGCCGGATGGGTCGTTTCAACCAGGGAAGAGCCCCTATTTATGAGGCGCTGGAGGAGTTCAGAAAAAACAGGGTCGTACCCTTTGACGTACCGGGACATAAGCGGGGCCGCGGAAATCCGGAACTGGTGGAGCTGCTGGGGCAGCAGTGTGTGGGAATTGACGTGAATTCCATGAAAGCGCTGGATAATCTCTGTCATCCTGTGTCGGTCATCCGGGAGGCGGAGGAGATGGCGGCGGAAGCCTTTGGGGCTGCCTATGCCTTTCTCATGGTAGGAGGAACTACCTCCTCCGTGCAGAGCATGGTGCTGAGCGTCTGCAAAAAAGGGGACAAGATCATCCTGCCCAGGAACGTGCACAGGAGCGTTATCAATGCACTGGTTCTGGGCGGAGCAATTCCTGTCTATGTGAATCCTGATATGGACAGAAAGCTTGGGATTGCTCTGGGAATGAAGGTTTCTCAGGTGGAGAAGATTATCCGGGAAAATCCTGACGCAGTGGCAGTGCTGGTGAACAATCCCACATATTACGGCATTTGCTCCGATCTGCGGAGCATAGTGAAGCTTGCCCATGCAAACGGCATGAAGGTGCTGGTTGACGAAGCCCACGGAACTCATTTTTATTTTGGCCCAGATATGCCCCTGTCGGCTATGGAAGCGGGAGCGGACATAGCCGCAGTCAGTATGCACAAGTCCGGCGGAAGCCTGACTCAGAGCTCTTTTCTGCTGACCGGGGCATCGATGAATCCCGGCTATGTGCGCCAGGTCATTAACCTGACTCAGACCACCAGCGCGTCCTATCTGCTGTTGGCAAGCCTTGATATTTCCAGAAGGAATCTGGCACTCAGAGGAAAAGAGGAATTTGGCAAGGTCACCGCTCTGGCCGAGTATGCGAGACAGGAGATCAACTGTATCGGCGAATATTATGCCTACACGGCGGAGCTGATCAACGGGGACAGTATCTTTGACTTTGACAGGACGAAGCTGACAATCAATACTCTGGGCATCGGTCTGGCGGGAATTGAAGTCTATGACATCCTGCGGGATGAGTACGATATTCAGATGGAGCTGGGCGACATAGCAAATGTGCTTGCCTATATATCCATCGGCGACAGGGAGCGGGATATGGAGCGGCTCATCGGCGCCCTGGCGGAGATTAAGAGGAAGTATGCAAAAGACAATTCAGGTATGTATACTCAGGAATATATTGATCCCAGGGTGGCCGTGTCTCCTCAAAGCGCATTTTATGCTGAAAAGGAAGCGCTGCCCCTGATGGAGACAGAGGGACGTATCTGCAGCGAGTTTGTAATGTGCTATCCGCCGGGCATCCCCATTCTGGCACCCGGAGAGGAGATAACGGCGGAAATTCTGGAGTACATCGTTTATGCAAAAGAGAAGGGCTGTTCCATGACCGGACCGGAGGATGCGGCGATTGAGCGGCTGAATGTGCTGAAGGAAATCAGGATATGAACAATCGCAGGATTTATTTTAAGGAGGAGGTGGAGCATGGAACTGTGGTTTTCGGAGCCTCATACCCCGAATGTGAAGCTGTCGATCCGGGTGGAGAGGCAGCTTTACAGCGGGGAGAGTGATTTTCAGAGGATTGATGTGTTTGAATCGCCGGAGTTCGGACGGTTTCTCGTGCTGGATGGCTACATCATGCTGACGGAGAAGGACGAGTTCATCTACCATGAGATGATCGTGCATGTGCCCATGGCGGTTCACCCCAATGTAAAGCGGGTGCTTGTCATCGGGGCAGGGGACGGCGGTGTGGTCAGGGAGCTTACGAAGTACCCTGAGATTGAACACATTGACCTGGTAGAGATTGATGAGCTGGTGATTCAGGTGTGCAGGGAATTCCTGCCCGGAACCTCCTGCAGACTGGACGAAGAAAGAGTTCACATTCACTATGAGGACGGCCTGAAATATGTCCGCGCACAGGAGGATGCCTATGACCTGATCATTGTGGATTCCACGGATCCCTTCGGACCGGGAGAAGGCCTGTTTACCAAGGAGTTTTACGGCAACTGCTACAAAGCGCTGAAGGAGGACGGCATCATGGTAAATCAGCATGAGAGCCCCTTTTATGAGGCGGACGCCACGGCCTGTATGCGGGCCCACAAGCGCATTGTGGAGACCTTCCCCATCAGCCGGGTCTATCAGGCCCACATTCCTACTTACCCTTCCGGCCACTGGCTGTTTGGTTTTGCGTCCAGGAAATACCATCCGGTGCATGACCTGGACAGGGAGCGCTGGGCGAACAGGGAGCTGGATACACGGTATTACACGCCAAAACTCCATGAGGGTGCATTCTGTCTTCCTGCCTATGTGGAAAAGCTGCTGCGGAGGGTGGAGATACATGAATAATCTGAGCCGACGCAGACAGATGGCAGCGATTGCAGTGCTGGCAGGAGTGATACTTGTGATCTTCCTGACAGTCATTCTGGCTGTTGTAATTAATTCTGAAAAAGAAGAGCAGACGAAGGAATCAGGCGGAGAAAGCCTGCAGACGGAAGATGTGACATATGCGTCAGATTTTGCCGAGGAGCCTTGGGAGACCACTCCTGAGCCGGGGGCGGAGGAGGATTCGGGGCCGGGATCGGAGGCCGGAGAAAAGTCGAACTCCGCACAGGAATCCGGTGAGGCGCTTTCAGAGGGGGCTTCCGGACCGGCGGGGGGCTCCGGTGAAGAGCCCGAAACTGCGAAAGAGTCAGGAGAAGAATCAGGGCCGGCTTCAGAGCCTGAGACGGAATCTGTGCCGGAACCGACGCTCAGTCAGGCGGAGCTTTTGTTGGAAAATATGAGTACTCGGGAAAAGGTTTGCCAGCTTTTTGTGGTATTTCCATCACAAGTGACAGGCGTGTCACCTGTGACTAAGGCCGGTGATCTGACCCGGCAGGGGCTTGCAAATTATCCCGTGGGAGGTTTTATCTATGATAAGACAAACATGGTGAGCCGGGAACAGGTGACGGAAATGCTCACCACAGTGCAGACTTATTCGAAGGTTCCTCTGATCCTGACCTGTGACGAGGAAGGAGGCAGGGTGAACCGTCTGATGAGCACTGTGGGAACCACATATATAGACAGCATGATGAGCTATCGTGATCAGGGTCCGGAGAAAGCAGCGGAAAATGCAGAGACGATTGCCGGAGATTTAGTGAGCTGCGGTTTTAATGCAGACCTGGCTCCCGTGGCGGATGTATGGTCCAATCCGGAGAATAAGGTGATCGGAGACCGGGCTTACAGCGATGATTTTGCCCAGGCGGCCACCCTGGTCGCCGCTGCTGTGAAGGGCTTTCATGCAGGCGGGGTCGCCTGTACCTTAAAGCATTTTCCCGGGCACGGCGATACCGCTGCGGATTCCCATACAGGCGCTGCATATGTGACAAAGACTCTTGATGAGCTGAGAAGCGGAGAGCTGCTTTCCTTCCAGGCAGGGATAGACGCAGGCGCTGATATGGTTATGATCGGACATCTGACCGTCACGGATATAGAAGATGTTCCTGCTCTGTTTTCCTACCGGATTGTGACGCAGCTTCTCAGGGAGGAGATGGGCTTTGACGGAGTGATCATAACGGATTCCCTGCAGATGAAGGCTGTCACGGATTCCTACGGCAGCGGACAGGCTGCGGTGCTGGCAGTGCAGGCGGGTGTGGATATATTGTTATGCCCTGCGAATCTGGAGGAAGCCGTGGGTGCTCTTCTCGATGCGGTGGAAACAGGCGTAATCCCGGAAGAGCGGCTGAATGAAAGTGTGTTGAGGATATTAAGGCTGAAGGAAGAAATGGGTATTCTTCAGGGAGAGAACAGATGACAGAAAATATAAAGGAGTGAAAAGATGTCAAAAATTTTAATCATCGGCTGCGGAGGTGTGGCTTCCGTGGCGATTCAGAAATGTGCGAAGAAGGCGGATGTGTTTTCCGAAATATGCATTGCCAGCCGCACGTTAAGCAAGTGCGATGGGCTGAAGGCAAAAATTGAGGAGGACTGCAGAAAGACCGGAGATAAGGCTCCCGTCATCACCACGGCAAAAGTGAACGCGGACGACGTGGATGACCTGACTGCCCTGATTCAAAAAGAGCAGCCGAAAGCCGTTTTGAATCTGGCGCTGCCTTATCAGGATCTGACCATCATGGACGCATGTCTGGCCTGCGGCGTGGACTATATTGACACCGCAAACTACGAGGCGGAGGATACCGAGGATCCTGAGTGGCGTGCTGCCTATGAAAAGCGCTGTAAGGAAAAGGGATTTACGGCATATTTTGACTATTCCTGGCAGTGGGCGTACAGGGAGCGTTTTGAGAATGCGGGAATCACGGGACTGCTGGGCAGCGGCTTTGACCCCGGTGTCACAAGCGTGTTCTCCGCGTATGCCCTGAAACATTATTTCGACGAGATTCACTATATTGACATTATGGACTGCAACGGCGGCAATCACGGATATCCCTTTGCCACCAACTTTAATCCGGAGATCAATCTCAGGGAGGTTTCCGCCAACGGCTCTTATTGGGAGAACGGCCGCTGGGTGGAAACAAAGCCAATGGAGATTAAGCGGGAGTACGATTTCGCTCAGGTGGGCAAAAAGGATATGTATCTTCTGCACCATGAGGAGATTGAATCCCTGGCTCAGAATATACCCGGCATCAAGCGGATCAGGTTCTTTATGACCTTCGGGCAGAGCTATCTGACCCACATGAAATGTCTGGAAAATGTGGGCATGCTGCGCACCGACCCCGTCATGTATGAGGGGCGTGAAATTGTGCCTATCCAGTTCCTGAAGGCGCTGCTTCCCGACCCTGCATCTCTGGGTCCCCGCACTGTGGGTAAGACCAACATCGGCTGTATCTTTACCGGCATAAAGGACGGAAAAGAGAAGTCCGTTTATATTTACAATGTATGTGACCACCAGGAATGCTATAAAGAGCTTGGTTCCCAGGCAATTTCCTACACCACGGGGGTTCCGGCCATGATCGGAGCCATGCTTGTCATGAACGGAACCTGGAAGAAGCCGGGCGTCTTCAATGTGGAGGAATTTGACCCTGATCCTTTTATGGAAGCGTTGAACCGATACGGACTGCCCTGGGTGGTGGATGAAAATCCGACGTTGATAGAAGAATGAAGAGAATTTTGCTCTGAGATGTTATAAAGGAATGGAGGTCAGACTGACATGGATGAAAAACAGAAAAAGTGGGCGGAGGATATGCTGGCCGGGGTGGCGCACAAGCTGGCAAGGGTCAGTGAAAGGTCTGCGGAAAAAATACCTTACACTACATCTGATGGTGTACATGATGACAGGAGCGGCGACATCGGATGGTGGACAAACGGATTCTGGGGCGGTATGATGTGGCAGATGTATACGCTGACAGGAGAGGAAAGATATCGCCGGATTGCGGAGGACAACGAGAGGAAGCTGGATGCGTGCCTGATGGATTACGCCAAGCTGGACCATGATAACGGCTTTAAATGGCTTCCCACTGCCGTGGCGGATTACCGTGTGACGGGAAATGCCGCATCCAAAAACCGCGGACTTCTGGCAGCGGGAAATCTGGCGGGAAGATATAACAACAAGGGCTGTTTTGTCCGCGCGTGGAATGACTGGGGTGATGAGGATCACAGGGGTTGGGCGATCATTGACTGTATGATGAATCTGCCCCTTCTGTACTGGGCCTCCGAGGAGACCGGAGATCCGAGATTCAGGCAGATTGCGGTCAGCCATGCGGACACGGCGGCGAAGGCATTTGTCCGGGGGGACGGCTCCGTCAACCATATCGTGGAGTTTGATCCGGAGACAGGGGAAAAGGTAAAGAGTTACGGCGGCCAGGGTTATGGTACGGGTTCCTCCTGGACGAGAGGGCAGGCCTGGGGGTTGTACGGATTTACCCTGAGCTATCTGCATACGAAAGAAGAGCTGTACCTGGATACGGCAGAGCGGATTGCCAATTACTTTATCGCCAATATCCCGGAGGATGGGCTGATACCCGTGGACTTCAGACAGCCGCCGGAGGTGTCGTATCAGGATTCCACAGCGGCCGCCATAGCGGCCTGTGGACTGATTGAGCTGTCAAAGCTTCGGGACGGGCGGCAGGGGAGAGTCTATCTCAATGCAGCTCTGAAGCTGCTTCATGCTCTGGCGGACCACAGCGTGAACTGGAATGAGGAGGAAGACAATCTGCTGGAGAAGTGCACGGCTGCATACCATGAAGAGGTACACGAGTTTTCCATTATATACGGCGACTATTATTTTCTTGAGGCCCTGATGAAGTTGAATGAGAAGGAGCTGTTCATCTGGTAGTCCTCATTGGCTCTCCCGGGAAAATAGTTCCTTGCCCACACTGCAGAGGGGGCACAGAAAATTCTCGGGCACATTTTCCCAGGGGGTTCCGGGGGCGATTCCGCCCTCGGGGTACCCCTTTTCTTCATCATATTCCCAACCGCATACATCACAAATATACTTCATGGCAGCAACCTCCTTTTTCCTGTATTATAACCAAACAGGAATAAAATACTCCGGTCTTTGAAAGAATGCCGTTCCGGGTCCGTCACCATCAGGGAGTATTACTGCTCAAGGTCTGCTACCGTTCCTATGAAAATGGGAAGATTCTCCTCACAGTCAATGATCATGTATACAAAAGGCTGGTCCAGATAAACTGTCTTTATTTTTTCATCAGCCACCATTTCGCTTTTACAGCGTACTTCCACTACGGTTGCAGCTCCGGCTTTTGTGCCCTTTTCATTCACGGAGATGTAGGTTTTGTGGATGACGCGGCTGATGAAAAGATTTCCGCCGGGACTGGTCCCCAGACCGGAGAGGTCCGCTGCGTCAGGATCGAAGGCATCTGTCATACCCAGATTCTCCAGAACATCATTCAGGAGGGTGCTGTATTCCGCCTCGAATTTAGGGATGGCTGTATCAACAGCGGTTTTTTCGGGATTGGAAAGCAGCTCATGCAGTCTTTCGCCCGTGAGAGAAGCAGTGTATTCCGCCAGGCTGACGCCCTCATCCGGCAGCAGGGCCGCAAAAGCGTACTTCGCGTCATGATAATATTTTACAAAGCCCTGTGCCTGGGTATCCTGCAGATAAGTGTATTCGGTGGAATACATCATCTCAGTGTCCTGCGTGGTGCCGTCCTCACGGGTGAAGACATCTTCCCGAACCTGATGGTCATAATAGACGGACTGCCATTCGGCGTCAAAAGCCAGGGCATTGATCAGGTACATGACAGTCGCAGCCGGAATCTCATCTAAAATTTTCGGAATCATTTCATCGGTATTTTCAGATACCCACTTGTTTATGTCCCTCAGAGTCGAACCGTCGAAGGGAGCCATGTAGACATCAGCGTTGAACCATTCGGCGTTTGTCTGCAGGAAATCCGGCTGAACGGTAAAGCTCCGGTCGTCTCTTATCCAGATGGAGTTGGCTGAATGCAGTTTATATTTTTGGTCTGTGGGGAGACATTTATTATAGTTATGCAGGTAACTGCAGAGGGAATCTAAATCTGCGCCGAACAGCTCCTCCATCTGTTTCAGAGTCTCTCCCCGGGCTCCGTTTGCAGTCATGGCAAGGGCGTTGATGACAGACAGGGGCGAGACAAGGATATTGCCGTCTCCCTGGGAGCGGGTGCACTCCTGAAACAGGCGCACTGCAAAATCCGTGCAGGTGACGGCATCCGCCGAGGGCAGACTTATTGTCCCGCCGGGCGGCAGATCGTTGCCGGGAGCGGCAGAGTCTCCTGCATCCTGCGGGAGCTGCCCGAAGTTCCCCGGGCCTGCCTGATTTGGCTCTGTTGTCACGCCGTCCATCAAGTTCCTGATGCCGCCGCTGTTTCCGCAGCCTGTAAGGGCGGCAAGAGCCAGAACGGTGCAGACTGCTGCAGATAATATTTTTGTTGTGCCTTTTTTCATAAAAACTTCTCCTCTCTCATGTTTTCAATGTAAACCCATATTGATTCAGAATCTGCCGGTATGTGAACTGACACACAAATATAGACGAAAAAACTGAATAAAAGTTTTTAATATACTGCAAATGTATTGTATTTGCAAAAAGGTATATGGTATAATAGTCCCAGACGGACAAGGATAGGGAGGGTGAATTATGGCAAAACACAGCATATTGCTGGTTGGAAGGAATAAAGTGATGATTGGCGAGTTTTTCACTCATCTCAGGGATGAGCTGGAGTGCCTCTCATGCACCGGGCGATTTGAGGACATCAGGAATCATTTAAAATATTATAAACCGGAGGCCCTTGTCTATTGCCTTATGGAGGACAGCTACGAGGATATGCAGCAGATACTCTCGGTGAAGAGCAAGCTGGAGGAGGATGATATCCCGCTGGTGATCATCGGACAGAGCGAGGACTGTGATGAGTTCTGCCGCTATTCCGCTAATTCGGCACAGCTGGTAATTGAAAAATCCATGCTGTCGATCACTCAGATCCTGGCACGCCTGAAAAAGTTTCTGGACAACAGGCAGGGAAAAGTTAACAGAAACCGGCCGGCGGAACAGAATCAGCCGGCGGAGCAGAATCAGCCGATGAGGCAGAATCAATCGGAAGAGGAGATGCTGCTGGAGGCAGCGCGGATGCTGAATCTGGAGATGCCGCCTGAGGTGGCGGCCGAGATAGCACGACCGATTAAAAAACATATCCTGGTGGTGGATGACAATCCCATGATGCTGAAGGTGATCAAGGAAAGTCTCCGGGACAGGTACGAGGTGGCAACGGCCATCAACGGTAAAATCGCCAGGAAGTATCTGGCAAATAAATCAGTGGACCTGATTCTTCTGGATTACGAGATGCCGGGGGAAAACGGGTCGGAGGTATTGGAAAAGCTGCGGCAGGATGAGACGACAAAGGATATTCCGGTCATCTTTCTGACGGGGGTGAAGGATAAAGCAAAAATTCAAAAGGTACTGCAGCTGAGGCCTCAGGGCTATCTTTTGAAGCCCATTGAGCATGACAAACTGATGGAGGCTATTAAAAATCAATTTGGGGAAATGTGAAGTACTGCTTTAATAATAAGGGTGCAGGGGTAATAAGGGATGGAGGAAATATTAAATCTAACGGACTTAATCAGTGTCGACACATTGCAGCGCGTTCAGGATGCTTTTTCCGCCATGACAGGTATGGCGGCGCTGACCACGGACGCAGACGGTATCCCGGTGACTAAGGGATCGAATTTTACGGATTTTTGTATGAGGTATGCCCGGGAGTCAAAGGACGGGCACATACGCTGTGAACAGTGCGATAAATTCGGCGCAGAGGATTCCTGGAAGAAAGGGGGTCCCACTACATATTAC